>CBDTYK010000186.1:0-4286 GCA_965364595.1 uncultured bacterium | reverse complement strand
GATCAGCCGGGTGGCGATGAGGTAGACGGCGCTCTTGCCCCACCCGGTCCGTTGCACCACCAGCGCTCGGCCGGATTGCTCCACGATCTCGGAGATCGCCTCCCACTGGCCCGACCGGAAATCCACCGGGCGGCCAGCGATATCGTGAAGAAGTTGGAGGGCCCGTCGCTCGACAGGTGTCTCGATCATGCACCCCAGTATGGAGGCGACATGTGACGAGAACCGCGACCAACCCCTCTGGCCGGCGGGCCTCGAGCTGGGTCCACGGAGCGAGTCCCGGTGATGAGCCCGGGATTCGCCTACGGGACGGCCTCGACTTCGACCGCGCGCAGGCCGTCGTCGTCGACGGTGATCACGAGCGGAGGGCCGGTTTCGGCAAGCAGGGTGTTGATCTGGTCTGCGATGTCGACCGTGATCGCTCCGTGCCCATCGGACCTGGCGACGAAGTGGACTCCGTTCCCGAGCGGCCCACGATCACCGGCGATCACGAGCGCTTCACGCAGGCGCATGGCTTCGGGCCGCGCCTCCCGATCGTCACGGATCTCGCTCAACAGATGCCAGATCAACGGTGCCATCGTCAGAACCAGCCCGATCACGAACCGGCCGTCGAACAACACCCCCATGCCGAGCGTCCCCTCCAGTGCCGCTTGAACGAACCCGAAGAGGGCGATGACCAGCGCGACGCCGCCGGTGAGCCCGGCGATGATCAGCAGTCCCGTCAGATACAGTCGCCTCGGAAGTGACTCACGCTCGCCAGGAACGTCGACGTCCGCTTGGCTCCATACCATCCACCACAACAGCGCGCCGATACCGACCGCCAGAATCGCTCCAAGGGTGACCGATCCGGCGCCGTCGGTCTCGACGATGGTGTCCGATGCGACCGCTTCGAGCGCAACCGAGATCACCGTGACGAGGCCACCAGCAACGAATCCAACGGCTGTCGCGGCGATTCCGTATCCATATGCCCGGGTTCCGAGTCCGCGCCGCGGGCGCAGGAGATCGACGTGATGCAGCCACGAAACCGCACCGATCACTCCCACGGCGATGGCGACCGGCATCGGCTCGAACTGGGCGGAGGCCGTGTCCTCGCCGAATCCGAGCACCCACTCGAGGGCGAGGAACAAGATCACACCAACACTCGAGGCGAGGGCCGTGAGTGAACCGTACGACACAACGGCGGCGTATCCGTTGCGGAATCTGGTCTCACGAGTCGAGAGGTCGCGGAGCCAGAACCACCACAAGGCCGGAAGTCCAACAGCCAGCATCACTCCGACGGTGCCGAGCTGTTCGCCCACCGAGATATCGAAGATGACATCACCACCGACGCCGAACACCTCGGTGAGGGCTGTCTCGATCAGAAGCACGAGGCCCGACACGGTGAGACCCAGTCCGACCCCGGAGCCTGCCGTTGGACGGAGGTCGGAGACCTCGAAGGACTCGGTTTCGTTCCGGAGGAGCCATTCGTAGCCGGCCCATGCAGCTCCGAAGGCGAGGAGCGTGGCGAACGATGTCGCCCGGAACCCTTCACCGGCTACGAAGCCCCGCCCGAAGCCGACGAGCGCAAAGAGCGACGTCACCATGGTGATGGACAGACCCCCCACCACTGCGAATCGCCGGGCGAAGTCCTCGGTCTTGGCGAACAGGGCCCTCCAGATCACGATGGCCACGGGCACCGAGACCACGAGCGTTGCCACGGCGAAGGCAACCACGCGGGTCGTGTCCTCGAAGATCTCGTCGCTCGGCAGCACCAGCTCGAACAGACTGCGGACCGCCGTCACGGCGGCGATGACCACACCGATGTGGGCGATCGCACCGACCGTCCTGGCGACGGGCGCATCCGAGCCGGAGCGCGCCCTGCGCAGGAAGAAGCGCACGACCAGCGCGATCAACGCGAGCGGTATCAGAAGCGATATCAATCCACCGAGAGGAATCATGGCTCATCCCATCTGCACGGGAAGTACGGCCAGGACATCTCATCGAAGATCCAGCCGCCTTCATCGATCAACACGAATGTTGCGTCCTCATCCCACGTCGACGTCGAGAGCGGGTCGTCGGCGCTGGTGTGGGTGATGATCACGTCCACCACGGCGACGTCACCGCTGATCGACACATCGTCGATCGAGACACGGGAGATCTCGTCGACCCGACCGAGCGACAACTCCGACAGGTCGCATCGCTCCACGAGGTCGGCGCTCAGGTACGAGCGGACCTCCGCCCAGTCCTCATCGGCGACCGCCGTCACATAACTCTGCACCACGCCCTCAGGGGTTTCGGGGTCGAGCACGACCGGCTCGCCACTGAGCGCGGCGATTACGACCGCTATGAGTGAGATCGCGGCAATCGAACCGACGATCAATCCGAGCTTGGTGTTCCGTTCCATACCAACAGCATCTCTCGAGTGCGAGATCCCGGGAATGGGTGAAAGCCCCTATCGGCGAACCGGGGTCATCCCTGATCCGGCGGCTCGTAGGCATCCAGCACGGGTCCGAGTTCGATCTCGGCGGTCGGCTCCTCGGCGCCGGTGTTCATTCGGTCGATCATGCGCTGCTTCGACTCGTCGGTTCCGAAGGCGGTCACGACGTCTCCCGAGCGGAGCACCGTTCCGCCATCCGGAACCATGACGGCCGTACCCCGCCGCACGGACACCAACGTCGACCCTGCCGGCCACCGCACCTCCCGTACCGAACGACCGTCCGCGATCGAGCCGGGAGGTATCCGGAAGTCGTAATAGCTCGCATCGGGGTCCACTCGCTGGCGGAGACGATCCCGTTCGAGGCCGTCACCCTTGCTCTCGGCCAACGCGTGGTGATAGGCGTTGATCGCGTCGACTCTCCGGAACATGCCGATCAGCCGTCGGTCGCCGGCCACGACCGGCAGGCGCCCGACGTCGAGAACGGCCATCCGCTCCATCGCCTCCGAGACGGGCGTCCCTGCGTCCACCGTGACCGGACGCGCCGTCATCACGGCAGCAACCGGCGTCGTCTCACGGTCGGTGACGACTCGACGCAGATCCGTGTCGGACACGATCCCGATCAGTTCGCCCTGCTCGACGACCGGGAGACCGTGATACCGGAGTCGGTTCATCACCTCGGCGGCCTCGGCGATCGACGTCCGGCTCGTCACCACGGCGTCTGCGTCGCTCATCACCTCACCGACCGTGATGGCATCCAACAGGTCCACGTCGCCGGTTCTTCTGATCCTGATTCCCCGGCGCTCGAGCGGCATCGTGTAGACGCTCTGCGGGTGAACTCGGTCCGCAACGAAAGTCGCAAACGTCGCCGACAGCATGAGCGGAAGGATCAGCTCGTAGTCGCGGGCTCCGGTGACTTCGAAGACGATCAGGATGGCGGTGAGCGGAGCCCGGGCGACCGCGGCGAAGACGGTCGCCATGCCGACGACGGCGAAGGCGCCCGGTTTGAGGTCTGTGATCGTCCAGAACTCGGCGGCCAACTGGGCGAAGCCCGCACCGAGCGTCGCACCGATGAACAGCGAAGGCATGAACGCTCCGCCGGAGCCGCCCGCCGCGATGGTGAGGGATGTCGCCAGGATCTTGCCCAGGGCGAGCAGGAGCAACAGCGACGTGCCGAAGCCGAGGACACCCACCTGCTCCCCGAAGTCCTGAATCTCGAGCAGTTGTGACACGAACGACTGCCCGGTTCCGAGCAGCCGCGGCTCGAAGATGCCGAGGGCGGCGATGACGAGACCCAGCGACACCGGACGAGCATGAGCGTGCGAGGTTCGTTCGACCAGGTCCAGGAGTCTGAGGAACAGAACCGCGGCGACCACCGCCAGCACAGCCAGCGCGGCATACAGGAACAGCTCCCTCCAGTCCTGCAGCTGATAGATGCCACCACTCAACAATTCGGTTTCGGGAACCAGCGTGCGGAACGTGACCGCAGCCGAGATCGATGCGAGGACGACCGCGGACATGTGACGGACGGCGAACGAACCGAGGATCACTTCGAGCCCGAACAGCATGCCGGCGATCGGAGCGTTGAACGAAGCGCCGATGCCGGCGGCCGCTCCGCCCGCGAGGAGGCTGCGCACCTGATCCTCACTCAGCCCGAATCGACGGGAGATCGACGAGCCGATCGCTCCACCGATCTGCACGATCGGCCCCTCCCGGCCGGCTGAGCCACCCCCACCGAGTGTCAGAGCGGTGGCGACGATCTTCAGTGGGATCGACTTGGTGGACAGGTACCCGGCACGGATGGCGAGCGCAGCGGTGACCTCGGGAACGCCGTCTCCGGACACCTCTGGCGCGAATCGACGAGCGATCCACCATG
>CBDTYK010000185.1:0-4309 GCA_965364595.1 uncultured bacterium | reverse complement strand
ACGAGGAGAACCCGTTGGCCGACGACCTGTCGCATTGGCTGGTGAGCACCATGCCGGTCTCGCCGCCGGCCTCGCTCCTCCACAACGACTGGCGCCTCGACAACATGGCGGTGTCTGCGGAGGACCCGGGTGTCTGCGTCGCCGTCTACGACTGGGACATGTGCACGCAGGGGGATCCGCTTGCCGATCTCGGAACGGTGATGGCAGTCTGGTACGACGCAGGCGAGATGCCGTCGGCGTTGAACCCGATGCCGACGACGCAGCCGGGGTTCATGACGAGGGCGGAGGCCATCGATCGCTATCTGTCCCGTGCAGGCATCGAGGCGGGCGACGTCGACTGGTACGTCGTCTTCGGCACGTTCAAACTCGCCGTGATCCTCCAGCAGATCTACATCCGGTGGCACCGGGGCCAGACCCAGGACGAGCGCTTCGCCGGATACGGGGACGGTGCGGCACGCCTGATCCAACTGGCGGGTGAGCGGCGCCGCCACTGAAGAGCGGTAGCCTCCCCCGGCATGGCCTTCGACCATCTCGAATCCGAGCGCTTCATCAGCCTCGTCACCTTCCGCAGATCCGGTGACCGGGTTGCCACGCCCGTGTGGTTCGCGATGGACGACGCACAGATCGTCGTGGGGACCTTCGCCAACTCCGGGAAGGCGAAGCGACTACGCCACAGCGAGCAGGTCGAGGTCGCCCCATGCAACTTCCGCGGACTCGTGCGAGGCCCGTACGTACCCGGCGTCGCATCGTTGCTCGAGCCGACCGCGGCGATCCTCGCTTCCGCCGCGCTGAGCGACAAATACGGATGGCAATGGGACATGTTCAGCCGCAACGTCGACGTCTTCATCTCGGTCGTCCCTCGCCGCTCCTGAGCCGGCGACGTCGCCTCGAACATCGCATCCGGGTTTTGTGTGAATCCTGCGGGTTCGTATGGTTCCGCGCCCAGGAGGAATCATGTCCGACAAGATCGTCGACGTCGACAACGTCGTCCGCACATTCGGTGAGGTGAGAGCGCTCGACGGTGTGTCGCTCAGCTTCGAGCCAGGAATCATCTACGGATTGTTGGGCCCGAACGGAGCAGGCAAGACCACCCTCATCAGGGTGCTGGCGACCCTGCTGAAACCGACGTCCGGATCGGCATCCGTGGCCGGGATCGACGTGGTGTCGGACCCCGATGCGGTGCGGACCCGGATCGGCCTTGCCGGGCAATTCGCCGCCGTCGACGCCTACCAGACCGGCCGGGAGAACGTCGAGATGGTGGGGCGGCTCTACAACCTCTCCAAGCAAGAAGCCAAGCGTCGCACAGACGAAGTGTTGGAGCGCATCGATCTGATCGACGCCGCCGATCGCCAGGTCAAGACCTATTCGGGCGGCATGCGCCGACGTCTCGACCTGGCTGCATCGATGGTGGGGCGCCCCGAGGTGCTGTTCCTCGACGAGCCGACCACGGGCATCGATCCGCGCAACCGGCTCGACATCTGGTCGTTGATCGAAGACCTCGTCGAAGGCGGCACGACGATCCTGCTCACGACGCAGTATCTGGACGAAGCCGATCAACTCGCCGCTCGGATCGGCGTGATCGATCGGGGCCAGTTGATCGCCGAAGGAACCGCAGACGAACTCAAGGACATGGTCGGCGGCGCCGTCGTCCAGCTGACCGTCCGCTCCGAGGACCGGGGCCAGGTCGCCGACATCCTACGAGCCGTCGCCGGCGATGACCCGAAGATCGACGACAGCAACGGCAAGATGTCGATCCCCGCCGCCGGCGCACAGACCCTCCTCACCGTTGCTCGCAAGCTGGAGGAGGCCTCCGTCATGCCGGACGACATCGGACTCCGCAAACCGACGCTGGACGACGTGTTCCTCTCGATCACCGGTCACGCCGCCGAGTCCGAGGACGCCCCACAGAAGAAACCCGCACGGAGCAGACGATGACCGCCACGGCCGAAACCCACACCATGAAATCCCCGTTGACACGCACGATGCGCGACGTCGCGGTGATCACCAGACGAAACGTCCTGAGGAACGTTCGGCTGCCTCAGCTTCTGCTGTTCGCGACCATTCAGCCGGTCATGTTCCTTCTCCTGTTCAACTACGTGTTCGGAGGCTCGATCGGGCAAGCACCCCAGCTCGCCCAATTCGGCAGCTACATCAACTGGCTCGTTCCCGGTCTCATCATCCAGGTCGCCACGTTCGGCGCGAGCCAGACTGCGGTCGGGTTGACCGAGGACCTCCAGGCGGGTGTCATCGACCGTTTCCGGTCGCTGCCCATGGCCCGCTCGGCGGTGCTGGCCGGGCGCACGATCTCGGACCTGCTCCGGAACGCCTTCGTGTCGGCTCTGATGTTGACGGTGGGCGCACTGATCGGTTTCCGCTACCAGACCTCCTTCCTCCAGCTGGCCCTGGCGTTCATGATCGCCATGGGATTCGCGTTCTCGTTCAGCTGGGTGATGGCCGCGGTCGGGCTCGCCGTGAAGGACACCGAGACCGCTCAGACAGCCAGCTTCATCCCGCTGTTCCCGCTGGTGTTCGCCTCGTCGGTGTTCGTCTCGGTCGAGTCACTCCCCGACTGGTTGCGGGTCTTCGCCGATCATCAGCCGGTGACGGTCATGGTCAACGCCATGCGGGGGCTCATCCTGGGCGAGGCCGCCCTCCCGACCGGCTCCACCGTCGGCGGCGCAATCACCGCAGCGGTCATCTGGAACATCGCCATCCTGGTGATCTTCTTCCCCCTCAGCGTGCGGCTGTACCGCCGCGCAGCCGGCTGATCGCCCCGTCGAGGGTCACAGCCATGAACGAGACCAGCATCTCCGAAGCACTGGCAACGGCGCTTCAGGCACTCGTGGAGGCGTCTGACGCCGCCGATCGGGCGCCGAGCGATCGGCAGGTGGCAAGAAGAGCGATCGAGCAGGCACGACTGGTCGTGGAGCTCGCCCGTCGCGAAGGCTTCGGAAGCGAAGGCTGAACGGGAGGGCAGACACTGCGGTCGGAGGGCGTTGTGCCTCTGGTCGGCTGCTGTGGCTGGTGTCATGCTCGAGGCATGAGAGATCGGCCAGGGGCCCGCCCACCCAAGGGGATCAGGCGAGCTGCCCGGCGGGTCATCGCAGAGCAGCTGGGAGGACCCGTCGCCGATCGGGTGATTGCCCGGGCGGACAGGAGTTACCCCGACATTGCCGGACGCATCCCACCGTCTGGTCGGGGCGCCCGCCACTTGTTGCGTATGGGCTCATACGCCATTGCGCTGCTGGACGCGCTCGTCGACTCTGCGGTCGAACCCCAAGCTGCGAGCGGTTTGATCTCGGATGCTGTGTTCGCAACGATTCGGCCGAGTCGAGATGCACTGGCGCTGGTGGGACGTCTTCGAAGCCGTGACCATCTACGCCGCGCGCTCTGGACATCCGGTATCGCTCGACGCTTCTACTACAGCACGCCGGACTGGGTGATGGAGGACGTCCCGGTTGCGGGCGGGTTCGGCATGGATGTGACTCGATGCATCGTGGCCGAGTTCTTCGCTTCGATGGGGATGGGCGAACTCTGCCAGCAGGTCATCTGCGACCAGGATGAACGGGATGCGACGTACCGCGGCATCGTCTTCAAGCGAACAGGAACACTGGCCGGAGGAGCCGACCGCTGTGATTTCCGCTACCACCTGGAGTCCGCCGTTGCTGAGCCTCACACATGATCAGCATGCAATCGACCGCCCGCCGGACACCACCGATCTGCCCCACGCCTCGAGGGCCTTCCCCGTCTCCGTCCCCGAAGGTGGTGCTGATGCGTCAGCTGGTTGATTCGATCGTCATCAACGCCCCGCCGGATCCGATCTGGCAGTGGCTCAACGATCTACCCAGTCACTACACCGAGTGGCACCCGGATCACGTGTCGGCGGAGTGGGAGCGAGGCGGACCCGACCAGGTCGGTTCGATCATGCGGGCGGTCGAAGTCCTCGGAGGCACCCGTGAGGTACTCCGGATGGAGCTGACATCGATCGATGCTCCTCACCGGTTCGAGTACCGGATGCGGGGACCCATCTCGATGCTGCTCCCAGGTGGCGCCTTCACCGTCGCACCACACGACGGGGGCTCACGGTTCACCGCATCCATCTCCTACCGGTTTGGCACACTCACCGAACGCTTCTTCTCACGCCGAGTGGCTGCGTTGACGCGACACATGCGGGAGGAGAGCGAGAATCTGAAGCGGATCATCGAATCGACCGCCTGACGCCCACCGGGTTCGACGAACACCTGTCCAGCAGCCGTTGATCGTCCGACGCCCAGCCGGAAAGAAGCTCGAACTGACGCTGAAGGAACCG
>CBDTYK010000184.1:0-4314 GCA_965364595.1 uncultured bacterium | reverse complement strand
TCGCGCTCGGCAGGTCAACGGGCAGGCCCGGTCGATCGCGGAACGGAATCAGGATGCGTTCTCGGTTGCGGCAGCGGCCACCGTCGGATCTGTGATCGCCCGCCATGATGGGGAACTGGAGCTGGCCATGAAACTCGATGCGGTCGCTCGTGACAAGGCCGAGGAGCTCGATGATCCATGGGTTGCCGCATGGGCGGACAACCACGACGCCTTGTGTCTGCTGGCCCTCGGTGAAGCCGAGTCAGCAGCGAAGGCGGCGCAGTCGTCCCTGGCGGGTTTCGAGCAATGCGGCGACCGGCGCGGGGCCGGATGGTCCCAGACCGTGATCGCAACCGTTGCGTTTCAGGCCGGTGACCTCACCGTTGTCGAGGCGACGGCTTCGGCTGCCGCCGCCGTGTCACGTCGAGTCGGTGACGGTCGCAACGCCGCCTGGGCGCTCGAGATCGCAGCCGAGGTGGCGGAGGCCAAGAGTGCCACCGAACGCGCAGAGGCGCTCAGGTCTGAGGCACGGGCATTGCTCAACGAGCGTGGCGTGCCCTTCTCTCCCTGGCTTCGCTGATCGTCTCGACTGATCAGCGGGCCTGGAGGCCGAACCACGGCTCGGTGTTGAACTCGGATTCGAGCACGCTGCGATCGTCGTCGTCCTCGATCCCGGCCGTCAGGGTACGGGCGATCTCGAGGTGGCCGAGGGCCGCTTCTCTGTCGCCGACAGCGGCGAGGGCGCGGGCCAGCGCCTCGTGCGCGAACGGCGCGTCCCACTCCGACATGACATCGGGATTCGTGTCGACGAGTTCAAGGCACCGCCGGGCATGGCGGAGGGCAGTGACGGTGTCACCGACGCACGTGGCAACGCGAGAGATCAGGTGCTCTCCTCTGGCTGCGTTGGCGGCGTCTCCGATCTGTCTCCAGTGCCACGCCGATGCGAAGGCGGAGTAGAGAAACGCCTCCTTCTCGGACTCGGGCATCTCGTCGGGCACCGGGCCCTCCGCGATCACGTCCCAGGCCTGGTTGTTGAGGTGGGCTCCGAACCAGCGATGGAGGTCGTTGGCGCGGACCATGGTGGTGCCGACCTCGGTGCGGAGGTGGTGCCAGCTCTCGAACCCGTACTCGGCGGCGATGGCTGCCTTGGCGTCGCCCAAGGTGAACGAGCTCGGCGTGGGTGGAGTGTGATCGAGCATCGTGACGTGGCGGATCGCTGCTTCGTCGCCCGCAGCGACGGCGGCATGAAGAGCGGCCGCTTCCGCCTCGAGGGCGGCCAGCCCGACTGCGTCGGATGGCGTCCGTTTGTCGGTCACGAGCGTCTCCACTTCCTAGGTCTCTTCCAAGATACCTTTCGGCGCTCAGGTCTCCCTCGGTCATGAGTGGCCTTCCGGCTCTTTTTCTGCGGCATCGACGGGGATAGGTTCCTGCGCAGACCATATGACTCAACTGGGAGGCTCGCAATTGGGGGCACGAACACGACCAGGTGATCAGTCTCGATCCCGCTCAGTTCGGGACGCTGTGATCGTCGGCGGTGGCGTCGCCGGGCTGGCGACAGGAATCGAACTGGCGCGTGCCGGGCGCGACGTGGTCTGTGTCGAGCCATCCGGGCCGATCCGGGAGCGGGTTGGAGAGTCGCTCGATTGGTCTTCGCCAGGCCTGCTCGCCGGTCTCGGGATCGACCCACTCGAGCTGATCGACACATCGGCTGCCACCTTCAAGCGAGAGGTGCGGGCGACCACATCCGATGGTGAACGCCTCGTCGGGCGACCGCCGAGTTGGATCAGTCGCCGGCCCCTTCGGTTCGATTCCACGACGCTTCACGTCGATCGTCGCCGCTTCGATGCACGGCTGTGGGCCGAGGCCTCCGCAGCGGGAGTGGAGCTGCTCACCGAAGAGGCGGTCGCAGCAAGCTGCGAGGGCGATCGGATCACCGGGGTCACGTTGTCCTCAGGGCGATCGATCTCCGGGAGGTGGTATCTCGACGCAACCGGCAGGGCCAGGGTGCTGGCCAGGTCACTGAGCATCGGCACGCACAGCTATGGAGAGCCCAGGGTGGCCTTCTGGGCTCGCTTCCCGTCTCCGATGACGGTGGAAGGAACAACGCTGTACCTCGACGCGGGAGGGTCGAGCCTGAGGTGGGCGTGGGAGATACCGATCCGGAAGGACTGCTCGAGCGTCGGTGTCGTGATGTCGGTCGGCGACTACCGCTCGAATCACCGATCGAAGGACGAAGCCATGCATACGGAGCTGGCGAAGTATCAGAGGCTCGCGGAATATGACCTCTCGTATCCGTCGAGCGTGTTCAGCCGCGGGTACCGGTGTCATGTCAGCGACCGGGTCGCAGGAGCGAACTGGATGCTCGTCGGGGAAGCCGCCGCCTTCGTCGATCCGCTGGCCTCGCTCGGGGTCACAGCTGCCTTGCGTTCTGCACACGAAGCGAGCGAGATCATCATCGAGTCCGGCCGCGAGAAACGACGGGTACGTGCACTCGAGCGATACGACCATCGAGTGCGGACGATCGCCCATCTCTACAACCGGGCCGTCAACGACATGTTGTACGCGCCTGACATCCGAACGCGTTTGGGGATCCGCGACGCTGCCAAGGGATACGTCGTCCTCGGATTCGGACTCAATGCCCTGTATTCGCGCCTGGGCCCGCGTGGTCCAATGGGTGCGGTCGAGGTGGCTGCATTGCGAGGGCTGTTCACGACCTGGCTCCGGTTGTGGTCCCGACCCTGGACCACGACTCCCTGAGGCCTGGTCGCGCTCTCGGAATGGACCTCGCGAACAGGTGCTCTCACATCTTCGGCTATCCAGGTTGGAGCGAGTCCATGGGCGCTTCGCCGTCCGGCAACTCGATTCCCTCTCGTGGAAGCAGGGATGGGATCACGATGAGCGCACCCAACGCTGCCACCGTCATCGAGACCCACATGATCCCGGAGATGTGGTGGTGCGGTCGCAGTGGTGAGAACAACAGTGCCGTCAGGGCGACTGCGATGCCGAGTGCGTTCGCTGCGATGGGCCGACCGGCTCGGTCGATCGCCCGCAACACGTAGCCGGGGCCGTCGGCGCGGGCATGGTCGATTGCCGCCACGAAGTGGATGGCGTAGTCGATCCCGACGCCGATGACGATCGATGATGCCACGGCCGTGATCAGATTCAATTGGATCCCCGACGCTGCGATGAACCCGAGCAGCGCTGCGATCGTCATGATCAGCGGGATCAAGGCCACCAAGGTCGGGCGGATGCGCCGGTACGTGGCGAACAGCAGGATGGCGACGAGGATCAGCGCAGTCACAACCGACCACACCTGGGCGCCGATGATGAGACGAGCCATCTCGTCCCACAGCACAGGCAAGCCCGTGATGATCGTGACCTCCTCCCGCTCGTCGACGAAATCGAGCCAGCCGCGCAGGTCGTCTGACGTGAAGTCTGACGGCAGGAGCAGGAAACGCAGACCGTCGTCGGAGACGAGATCGCCGACTGGGAGCTCCGTCTGCCCGGTGAGGGCGGCGGTGGCGACCTCGGGGGGGAGTGCAGCGACGATGTCGGTTGCCGAGAACACCGACCGGACGCCCGACAATGCTTCGAGGTCGGCCTCGGCGGCGCTGACCCGTTCGAGCGAGGCCTGGGGGTTCGAAGGATCGAACGCGAACTCGCCGACGAGCGGCGTTCCCCCGCCGAAGAGCTCCTCGGTCTTGTCGAAGGCGAGCCGGACTTCGGCGTCGTCGGTGAACATGAACAGTGGGTCCGAGTCGACGTCGAGCCGTGGGATGAAGATCGCCGCGAACACCGCCACGAGTGCCACGAGGGCGGGTGCCGACCATCTCCTGGCGACGAGCCATCGAAGCCCGTCGGTCACACGGTGGCCGATGAGCGGCTCCTTCGTCGCGGGCCCGACGCCCGTCTCGACCAGGAGGGCGGGCAGGCTGAAGAATGAGATGATTCCAGCGAACACGATGCCGATCGCTGCGAAGGTTCCCAGCTGCCTGATCGGCCCGATGTCCGTGGCGAGCAGCGAGAGGAATCCGACCGCTGTGGAGACGGTGGTCAGGATCATCGGGATGCCGACTTCTCGCAGCGTCGAGGTCACGCGCTCGATGGGATCGTTCGTCTCGGCGGCGACATCCTGATAGTGAGTCACGAAGTGCAGGCCGTCTGCCGATCCCATCACCAACACGAAGATCGGAACGATCACCGTCACGATGTCGATCTTGGTGCCGATGCCGGAGATGAATCCGAATGTCCACACCGAACCGAGCAAGGCCGGGACCACTGCGAGGATGCTGAGCTTGCGCTCGCCGATGTTGGCGTAGAACGTGCCCACCAACA
>CBDTYK010000183.1:0-4318 GCA_965364595.1 uncultured bacterium | reverse complement strand
CCCCAGGCCGCTCCCGCGAATGGCCTCCGACGTCGCCATTGCGCGCAGACGGTGCCGACTGTCTCCATCGGGTGAGTCTTCGGCGAAGACGCCGGCGGTGCCTTCGATCGAACCGTCGACGATGACACCGAACCAGGTGGCGTCGCCGTCGCCGCGCATGGCCACGGCAGACCGGGGCATACCAGCCCTCAGGAGCCGGTGACGAATCTCGACGGTGGATGGCTCGTCCACCTCGGCCACCACACACAGCTGCTCGCTGATCGACACGGCTCGCTCGAGCATGACCGACACCGAGCAGGTCCGCTTGGTCAGCTCGACGGCGCGTTCCAACCGATCGATCGGAGCGTTGGAACGAACGTGGTACCGAAGCCTGATGTCGGTCCAGATTCGTGGGACGGACGGTGCGCGCTCTGCGTCAACGGCCACTTCGAAGCCGGCAACTGGGAGGCGCATCTTGGCAACGATCGACTCCCATGTCGCGGCGGCACAGGTCGACAGCGAGGCGAGGAGCAACTCCATCGGCGCCGGACCCGGGTCGGCGGCAACCTGGGCTCCGGCCGTGACGGGGAATCGGTGCTGTGACCTGGCCGTCACTTCGTATGACGACGAGCCGGTGGCGAGTGCAGTGACGATCCGATCCATCATCGGCACGCTAGAGGCCCCGGGCAATGACCTGGGGACTGCACGCGGGCCTTCTGGTCCCTGTTGCGTCGCACACTGTTGAGGTACGTTGATGGGGCGGATGATGCGCTCGGCCGGACTCGAAGGCCGGCGAGCCTCGTCCCGGAGAGGGGACCGATGGAAGCGCAGGCAAGGCATACGGAGCACCACGTTGTCGGGCCGGTCCATGTGATCGAACTGCACGAGGACGACGCCGAGAGCATTTCATCGGCGCTTCAAAACGAACGGGACCACTGCGCTGCCGCCCGCGTGATCATCGACATCACCGAGTTCGACGGTTCGGTGAGCATCGTCCTCGAAGGTGCCGAACGGAGCGGCTGGGATCACGACATCATGATCCGTACCGCCGACCAGCGGCATCTCACGCTCGACGAGTTGCGTGACGAGCAGAACCCGTCACCGTCCTGACCGAAAGCTCGCCTTCGGGAGGCTGATTCAGTCTTCGTCGCGCCCCTCATCGGGGCTCATCTGGGGAGTGTGGTGTGGGGTCGCATTCTCGGTTGAGGCGGCCTCGGGTGGTGCTGATCCTCCCTGAGTCTCCCACTTCTCCTTCGCCGCTGCGACACCGTGGTCGATCGCCTCGCCGAGCTGCAGCGCCGCCTTCTTCGCAGATTCGAGCGCATTCAATCGAGCGTCCCGGCTCGCCTCCCACGCTTCACGGAGGGCGTTGCCGACACCTTCGAGGGCAGCCTCGGCCTCGCTGGCCCAGTCGCTCTTCTGCTGAGTGGACGCTTCCTTCGGTTCCGGCGCCTTTGCCTCATCGGTCATTACGACCTCCTCTCGTCGACCTCCGCCCACATTGTGGGCGGAGGTCTGACCGTACCAAAGGGGCAAACGTCACCGCGTGCGACCCTCAATCGGGCCGCCGTCATCTGCGATCCGGCGAGGAGGTCGACCGGCCCGTCGGGCGGCGTCGACGAGCACGGCCTCCATCTGAGCGTTGACCGAGCGGAACTCGTCGGCAGCCCAGGCCTCATAGACGGCGTAGAGCTCCGGTGGGATCCTCAGCAGAAACTGCTTGCGATCGCGCGCCACGGCCGGATGCTCAGCGGCTCAGCGTGCCGACATTGACCACCGGGGCGGTTGGGTTGTCACTCGCGATGACGGTCATCAGATTCGAAGCGAAGGTCGCCTTCCGATCATTGTCGAGAGGGATCGACTCGTGCCCATCGCTCCCTCGCTCCAGGGCAGCGATCGCCTCCTGAACCATGAGGACGGCTCCTTCGACGATCTTCATCCGGGCTGCGACGATCGCCGATGCCTGCTGGCGGCGGAGCATCGCCTCTGCGATCTCGGGCGCGTAGGCCAGATCGGTGATTCTCGATTCGATGATCTCGACCCCGGCCTCGGATGCGCGCTCTTGGAGCTCGACCATGAGGTCCTCGTTCACCTCGCTCGTGTCGCCGATCAGGGTGGTCACATCGTCGTCTTCGAAGTTGTCGTAGGGATACGACCGTGCGAGCTGGCGAACGGCCGACTCGGACTGGGTTTCGACGTAGCTGGTGAAGTCGTCGACGCCGAACACTGCCCGGGCGGTGTCGGTGACACGCCAGACCACCACGGCTGCGATCTCGATCGGGTTTCCGTTCGCGTCGTTCACCTTCGATGTCGCAGTCGTGAAGTTGCGGACCCGCTCGGAGATCTTGCGCTTCCTGTACAGGGGGTTGGCGATCCGGAGGCCAGGCGTGCGATCGGTCCCGCGGTAGTCGCCGAACAGGGTGATCACGGCGGCCTGGTTGGGCTGGACCATGTAGAAGCCGATCGCGACCACGGTGCCGACGATCCAGAGAACGACGCCGAGCACGATCAACCAGATGGTCTCGTTGACGACACCGAAGACGAACACCCCGATCGACGTCAACCCGAGGAGCACGTTCCCGATCAACCACGGCACTCCCGCCCTGGTCCGGGCGACCGATTCTGACAACACATCCATGCGAGAACCTCCAGTCGGATTCGCATCGTCATCACGATATATCAATATGATATCACTTTGCTAGCCCATTTCTGACAGGATGTGACAGATGGAGCGACCCTGAGGTCATGCGGCTCTAGCGAGCGCTCGACGACACCAGCCAATCTGGGGCCGAGGAGACCCCCGTGACCACCACCATCGGACCGAACGCCCGCCTGATCGACGCATACCTGCCGACGTATGACTTCAGCCGGGTCGAACGCAGAGAGATCGACGCGCCGCCTGCCGCCGTCTTCGACGCCGTGCGGCATCTCGACTGTCTGATGATTCACTCACCGATCACGGACTTGGCGCTGTTCGTACGGAACCTGCCGGAGAAGTTCGCCGGACCGCGGACCGGTGAACAGCCGGCGACGCCGCCGATGCCGCAGTTCATGCTTTCGACGCTCTTCGACGGACGAACACCCGAACAGGACTCATTGGTCGGGGCGTGGGTGGGTATCGCCGAACACCCCGGTCGAGCACTCGTATTTGGTGCGGTCGGAAAACCATGGCTGGCTCGGGTGGAATGGAAGCGCGTTCTTTCGGATGAATTGGCGGGGTTCGACGAACCCGGCTGGGCCAAGCTGGTCGCATCGCTTTCAGTCGAGTCGGTGGACACACAACGGTCGGTCCTCACCTACGAAGCGCGCACCAAGACAACCGACACCGACAGCCTGATCCGCTTCAATCGGTATTGGATCGCAATCTCCCCGTTCGTCGGAGCGATCATGCGATCACTTCTGCGCACGGTCGACCAAGCAGTGGACGGGTACCGCGGGCAAGCAGCCAGCTGAATACTCGCCCGGCCGAGCATCGGGACGATCGGCACTTGTCCGTCGCCGACGTCCGACGGACCATCCATGATGAAGGGAGAGCACCTGACGCCTGCGTTGGAGAGCAACACGCTGCTCATCGATCGGTACTTGCCTGACTTCGACGAGACGCGGATCGAACACCTGGTGATCGACGGCCCGACCGATGCCGTCTACGAAACGCTGCGCACCGTCGACTTCCTGATGGTGCATTCACCCATCACTGATCTGGCGATGTTCGTCCGCTCGCTTCCCGAGAAGGTCGGAAGACTCGCTCGGCGCAACGAACCGCCCGCCCCACCGCTGCCGGCTCTGAAGCTCGCTGCGATGTTCGACCGTGAGGGGTTCGAACACGAAGAGGTGTTGGAGGGCTGGGTCGGGTTGGCCGAGGAACGTGGTCGTGAGATCGTCTTCGGCGCCGTTGGAAAGCCGTGGCTGGCCGACATCGAGTGGAAGACGGTGGCGTCCGAAGACTTCGCCGGATTCGAGGAGCCGGGTTGGGCGAAGATCGCCGCCTCGCTGTCGGTGCGAGAGTACGGCTCGAAACGATCGCTCGTCACCTACGAGGCGAGAACGACCATGACCGACGACGAGAGCCGTGATCGATTCCACCGGTACTGGACGGTCGTCTCGCCGTTCGTCGGGACGATCATGCGGGCGCTGCTGAGAACCGTCGCCGAGACCGTACCCGAGGACGCCAAGCGCTGACCAGCTACCGGTCCGCTGCTGCGCCTCTGGAAACGACTGGCTGCGCCAGGGCGTCGAGCAACTCGCCGACGGTGTGGCCCGCCTCGACCTTGTGACGCATCGAGCCGCTCCGGACGATGCTGTAGTGATTGCGGCGACCTTCCCGCTGCTTCGTGATGAA
>CBDTYK010000182.1:0-4322 GCA_965364595.1 uncultured bacterium | reverse complement strand
AAGGCGGAGTCCTCTGACGTCGACCTCGTGGCCGCCGACTCGGGCGACCGCTCCGCTGACGGCGATCAATGAGCGATCAGTCATGCAGCTGTTCCTTGACGAGATCCCATGCTGCTGCGAGGCGGAGGTCGGCCTGGGCCCAACGTCCCGAGATGAGGGCGTCTCCCTCGTCGATCGTGGTGTCACGCACCACAGAGACGTCGGTGCGGTTGGCGAGGAGTTCCTCGATCCGAGCGGCGTCAGTCGGACTGACTCTGATCACGAGCTGCTCGTCGTCGATCTCTTCGAGCGCGAGCATGATCCGCTCGTGCAGGCGTACGCCGGCATCGTCCGGGAGGTCACCGACGATGCGTGCGGCGATGTCGACTGCGAGTTCCACGACAGCCGGGCTGTGAGCACGAACGGCGTCACTGATCTGCCGATTGGCGGAGGCGACGGCGGCGTCGAGGAGCTGTGTGGCACGTTCGAGAGCGGATCGGGCTTCGAGCACGGCTTCAGGCTTGCCGGCGGCGTGCCCTTCGGCATAGCCCGCCTTGCGAGCCTCGGCGATCGCCGAGCGGGTGAGTGAGTCCAGTGGTGTGCTGCCGAGGGTCGTCGCCATTCCATCGACCCGGGGGGCTCGCAGGACGCTATTCGATGAAGTCACCGTCACCTCCCCTGCTGATGGTGATCTGACCCGCTGCCTCGAGTGCCCGGATTTGGGCCACGACCGACATTTGAGCTTCTTCGACCTCGGTGCGTCGCACGGTTCCGAGGAGCTCGGCTTCTTCCTTGAGCGATTCGCTCGCACGTTCGGAGAGGTTTCGGTAGATGGCGTCCTGCACCTCATCGGATTGGCCTTTGAGTGCGAGCGCCAGCGAGGCGGTTTCGACGTTCTGAAGGACCTTCTGGATCGCTCGGTCGTCGAGCGTGACGATGTCTGCGAAGGTGAACATGAGTGCCTTGACCCGGTCTGCCAGCTGGCGGTCTTCGATACCGAGTCGTTCGAGCACCCACTCCTCCAGCTCGTGGCCACCACGATTGAGGATCCCGGCCAGCTCCCTCGGCCCCTCCGGTGGAGCTGCGTCCTCGGGGTGGGTCTCGCTGAGCTCGGCCTTCATGGCCTCGACGATGCGCACGATGAGCTCCGGCGGAGTCTTGCCGATCGTTGCGATCCGCATGGCGACATCCGCAGCGAGGTGCTCGTCGATGTGGTTGAGGATCTTCGCTGACACCTCTGGAGGCTGGTGCGACAGCACGACTGCAATGGTCTGGGGGTGTTCGTTGGCGAGATACTGGACCAGCTGGTCGATCTCCACTCGTGCGAGGAAGCCGAATGGCCCGTCAGGCCCTTTGTCGATCTTCTGGCTTGCCGGCAGCGCCGTCTTTGCACGAGTGCGCAGGGCTTCTGCCTCGGCGAGCGGGTCGATGGTGAGCAGGTGCTGAAGCACATCACGAACGACGCCGCGTCGCTCGTTCGGGTCGATCTCCCCGAGCGTCAGGACGTGGTTGGCGAGGGACTCGATCTCGTCTCGTGTGAGGTGCTGCAGGATCGACTCGGCCTTGTCGGTGCCGATTGCGAGAACGAGGGCCGCCGCCTTCTGTTGGGGTGCGAGTGTCGCCGCCATGGTCAGACCCGTTCACGCTGGTCGGCGAGCCAGCTCCGGAGGAGCGTTGCGATCTCTTCGGGCTGGCGTTCCACCAGTTGCATCACGTCGGAGGCCATCCCGCTCATCTCGACGGCATCTGCAGCCGACGCCGGGCTCATCAGCGCAGCCCGGCCGCCAGGTAGGGCCTCGACGGCTCCGGACGCTGTCAGCGCTCCGGACTTCTTCCCTCCCCGGCTCATGAGAACCAGAGCGATGGCCACGACAACGAGCGCGAGAGCTCCTGCGACGGTCGGGATGAGATCCATGATGCCGCTTTCTTCCACCGCAGGCTCTTCGACGACCTCTACGGCTGTAGTGGCCGGGAAGGCCGCGGCCGAAACCTCGACGGTGTCCCCGCGCGCTTCGCTGATCCCTGCTGCGGCGGTCACCAGGGAGTCGATCGTCTGGAGGTCGGGTGCGGCGGCGCCAGTGAGCTCTCCGTCGTCGACCACGACTGCGACCGAGAGGCGCTCGATCGCACCAGGCGCTTCCATCGTCCGTGTGACGACCCGGTCGACGCCGAACTCGGTGGTCGCCTCGTTCCGGGCGTACTCGTAGGAGCCGTCCTCGGTGATCTCTTCGATCGGCTCGCCCTCGATTCCCACCGTGCCGATTGGAGCATCGCCGGCGCCGTTGTAGGTCTCGTCGATGGTCTGCTCTTTCACTGCGATCTGGGACTCGGGGTCGTAGATCTCTGATTCGGTGGAACGCTCGGCGAAGTCCAGCTCGGCCCGTACGACGACAGACGCCCGGTTGGGGCCCATCACCGATGACAACATCGCTGTGATGTCACCCGCCAGGCTCTCCTCGAACTCCTTGGTCATGCGGAGTTGGGCATTGCCCATCCCGACGGTCGACTCCTCACCGGCCGCATGCAGGACCTTGCCGTCCGTCGATGCGACCGTGACCTGTGTCGGCTCGAGTCCCTCGACCGAAGACGAGATCATGAAGGTGATCGCCTCGACATCGGATTCGCTGATCGTTCCGTTCGGGTCGATGAGGACCGATGCCGTGACAGGCTCCTGGTTCTCGGCGAAGAGCGCTTCCTCAGGCAGTACGAGATGGACGGTTGCAGAGCTGATCGAGCGCATGGCGTTCAGGGTTCGGGCGAGCTCACCCTCGAGTGCACGCTGGTAGTCGACCTTCTGGCGGAAGTCCGAGACCGACAGTCCCTGGTTGTCGAGCAGTTCGTAGCCCTGGGGGACGACCGAGCCCTGGATGCCGTCGGATGCCAGGTCGGCCCGGAGCCGGTACACGTCCGCTTGTGGAACCAGGATCCTGGATCCGCCGCCTTCGAGGCGGTAGTCGACGTTCTGTGCCTCGAGGCTGTCGACGACCTCCGAGAGCTGCGAGGCGTCTACGTCGGAGTACAGCACGGTGAACGACGGGGCGCTGGCCCAACGAACGAAGGCGGCCCCGGCGAGAAGCACGACCACGAGGGCGGATGCCATCGTTGCGCGCTGGCTCACGTTGAGGTCCCGGAAGGTCCGGCGGAGTGAATCGAAGACATTCATGTCAGACCTGCATCCTCATGATCTCTTGGTAAGCCTCGACGGCCTTGTTCCTCATCTGGACCAACAGCTCGGTGTTGAGCTGGGCCTTGGTCTGAGCGACCATCATTTCGTGGATCGGCGTGTCACCGCCGGCTGCGACGTCCTGGACCTTGGCGTCTGCCTCGGTGATGGAGTCGGACACCGACTGCATGGCGTCGGCGATCTTGTCGGTGAACCCGTCGGCGGCGGTTGGAGCGGGGCTTGCTGCCGATGGGGCGACCGACGTGAGGGATGAGGCCGCTGTGACTCCTGAGACGGGCATGACCATCGCGCTCACCTGCCGATCTGCATCGCCGAGGCGTAGGCGTCCCGGCTCGACTTGATGACCGACAGATTCGCCTGATACGTCCGCTGTGCCCCGATCATGTCTGCCATCTGGGTGGCGAGATCAACGACAGGGCGGGTTACAACGCCCTCCTCGGAGGCGAACGGGTGGGTGGGGTCGAAGATCTCGGGAGCGATGCTGTCGTTCTCTTCGATGCCGACGATCTCGACGCCCTTGCCATCGGCGGCCTCTCGAGCGACGACCAGCTTGGAGCGGAAGGGCTCTTCGCCGTCGGGGTTGACGGTGTTGACGTTGGCGATGTTGTGGGCGACCGCGTTCAGCCAGTTCCGGCCGAGGTTGGCCCCTGATGCTGCGATGTCGAGTGCGTCGAAGCTCATGCGCCACTGCCTCTCATGGCGGTGCGTAGCAATCCCGCCTTGTAGTTGAACGCCTGGACCATGGCGTCCTGGCGGAGATTGGTCTCGATCAACGAGACCAGCTCGTCCTCTAGTCCGACGTTGTTGCCGTTCGGTCCAGCCGGGTCGGTGGTCTGTGCGGATGTCATCGTGAGGCCGGCATCCAGGTCTGCTCGCTCGATGGCGTCGCGCAGCTGGCCCTCGAAGGAGATCCGGGATGCTCGGAAGTTCGGCACCTCGGCGTTGGCGATGT
This sequence comes from uncultured bacterium, assembly GCA_965364595.1. GTDB lineage: Bacteria > Actinomycetota > Acidimicrobiia > Spongiisociales > ZC4RG35 > JAHEDH01. Next base: position 207 of record CBDTYK010000182.1, on the reverse strand, counting down.
TGTTCGCCGTGACCTGGCTACGACGCTCGAGCCCATTCATGGCCCATTCGATGGCCTGGGTTGTGAGGTCGTTGTTGATCAAGATGTCTCCTAAACGTGAACAGGGAAGAAACGCTGGTGCGTTCTTCCCTGTCGCATGTGTACCGGGTTTGACGATCGATCCTTCGATCCCCGGTTCGGTTGTCTGCGTGCCCTGTCGGACGCTCG
>CBDTYK010000181.1:0-4342 GCA_965364595.1 uncultured bacterium | reverse complement strand
ACATGGGTTCGCTCGTCAAGAAGCGCCGCAAGAAGATGTCCAAGCACAAGTATCGCAAGCGTCTGAAGGCCAACCGCCACAAGCGCAAGTGATCTGACGAGAAGACCGGCCCGAGCGGCCGGTCTTCTCTCATCTGGGGTTCCTCCCGCGACCTGAATGCGCCACGTCGGCGCAGGCCAACGCTGGGTTCACAGGGCGACTGCGGCGGCGACGATGCCGAGGGATGACAGCAGGATCAGACCCTGGAGGATTCCGCGGGTGCGCGGGCTCTGGTTGGGTGCCGCCACCTGGTGGTAGGCGGCGAGTGCGGCGGTCACGGCCACCGTTGCCAGTTTGACCGCCAGGGCGGGCTCGCCGATCAGGTCGATCGACATCCACGCGCCGGTCAGGAAGGCGACACCCATCGCCGCCCATGACACCCGACCGAACATGCGCGCCATCGCTTGGAGAACGGATCGGTCGACGCCCTCCCTCCTCACAGCCGCGACGAGGGCGCCAAGCGTCACGAGGCCTCCAACCCAGACGGAAGCCGAGACGAGATGCAGCCAGCGGATCATCGACACTCCTTTCGGCCTGGAGGATAAATCGGTCCGAGATCCCTGGACGCGACCGCAATGTCTGCCATCCTGTTGATGCTTCGAAGCGGGGGTTCACTCGATGAGCGTCACCTATCAGCGGAAGGATCGAGTCGCGATCATCACGATCGACCGGCCCGGTCGGCGCAATGCAATCGATCTGGCCGCCGCACGCGCCCTGGGAGCCGCCTGGAAGCGGTTCGACGCCGACGACGACGCCCATGTCGGGATCCTCTACGGCGCAGGTGGGCACTTCTCGGCCGGCGCCGATCTCAAGTCCTTCGATCTCGAGGACACCGACGACGGTCCCCTCGGGTTCACGCGAACAGAGGTCGGTAAGCCGACGATTGCTGCGATCGAGGGGTATTGCGTCGCAGGGGGGCTCGAGATGGCATTGTGGTGCGACCTCCGAGTGGCGTCCTCTGACGCCACCTTCGGTTGTTACGAACGCCGGTTCGGCGTTCCGCTGATCGACGGCGGGACGCAGCGACTCCCGCGGCTGATCGGCCACGGGTTGGCGATGGAACTGATTCTGACCGGTCGCTCGGTCGACGCTGCCGAGGCGCACGCCATCGGCCTCGTCAACATGGTGACCGTGCCCGATCGGGCCCTCGATGATGCGATCGAGTGGGCCAACCGGATCGCCGAACACCCCCAGCAGACCCTGCGATCCGATCGCATGGCAGTGTTGGAGGGGAGCTGGCTCCCGCTCAGCGAAGGCCTGGCGGTCGAGCGTGAGTACGGACGCACCGTGATGCATGTCGCCCGAGCCGGAGCCGATCACTTCTCGACCGGTGAGGGACGCTCGGGAGCAGCCGTCCGAGCGCTCGTCGGTGTCGGGCCGGCCGATACCGAAGAGGATCTGCCGTGGAACCGCGTCGCTCCGATGACCCGACCCGCGGTGCGGCCGTTCGAGGTCGAGCTCGATCAGGATGACCCGGGGGTCACACCGGCCGGTCACGACACCGAACATTCGGATCGGGAGCAATCCGATACAGACGTGCCGGCATCGGACGGTGGCGGCCATGAGCCGGTCGGCGAACTCGTGGAAGATCGCTCCTCTGAGGAAGCGACGGCTCCCGGTGGCGACGCGCTGGAGTCCCAGCCGGCCGAAGCAGATGAACTCACGGAGACACCGGCACCCGCCGACGCAGATGCGCCGGCCGACACTTCGAAGTCCGCCGTTCCGTGGTCCGGTCGCCAGGGGAATCAGGTCGACCTCGGCGGAGGGAGAACCGGGTACTTCATCGCTCCGGTCGTCGAGCGCGGGCATGCGGTAGTGGTCCTGTCCGACGTGGGTGACCATCTGCCGGGCCACGTGCTCGATGCCTCGGATCGCATCGCAGCTCTCGGCAACTCGGCACTCGCGGTCGATCTTCTCACTTCCGGTCGCGAGCCGTCCGATCTGGACCCCGACGAGGTCGTTCGACTCGTCGCGAGCGCGATCGACACGCTGATCGCCGGCGGATTCGCAGCGGCCGGAACCGTCGGTCTCGTCGGATTCGGAATCGGCGGTGCCCTGGCGATGTGGATCGCAGGGCTCGAAGAGCGGGTTCGATCGGTCGTTGCGTTCGGGCCGCACTCCCCGTGGGCCGAGGTGGGGGTGGGCTGGCGGCTGTCGGAGGCTGCATATCTCAGTCATCAGAGCGACGGCGAGCAGCCTCGAGGGGCGCCGAACGCCGCCAAGACCGAGATCGAACTGCGTGATCTCGGACTCGACGCCACGTTCCACGTCTACCCGACGAAGGCGGTCGACTTCTACAAGCCCGGGACCGAAGGACACGACGCCCGTCTCACCGATGTGGCTTGGCAGCGAACCGAGTTGTTCCTGGAACGCCATCTCTGAGGGTTCCTTACGCGACGCCAGTCGGTAGCCTGACCACATGGATCGATTGATCTGGGAACAGCGCCCGACGCTCCGCAATCCGATTGCACTCATGGCGTTCGAGGGTTGGGGAGACGCGGGGGAGTCGTCGTCGATGGCGGTGCGCCATCTCATCGACGAGTTCGACGCAGAGCGTCTGGCCATCATCGATTCCGACGACTTCTTCGACTTCCAGGTACGCCGCCCGGAGATCGAACTCGATCACGAGGGGACCCGCGAAGTGCGCTGGCCCGACTGCGAAGTCTGGGCGGTTCGACCGTTCGGTTCGGAACGTGATCTGGTGATCGTCACCGGACACGAACCGCACACCAGGTGGAAGGCCTTCTGCCGGGATGTCGTGACGGTGCTCGACACGCTCGGTGTGGGGATCGCCGTCACGATGGGAGCGTTCATCGGACAGGTCCCACACACGCTTCCAGTGCCATTGGTCGGCTCGTCGTCTCGGCCGGATCTCCTCGAGCGCCACTCGTTGTTCACGTCCGGGTACGAGGGACCGACCGGCATCGTCGGTGTGCTCAACTCCGTGCTCAACGATGCGGGGTTCGAGACGTTGAGCGTGTGGGCGGCGGTGCCGCACTATCTGTCGAATCAGGAGTACCCACCAGGGGGGCTTGCGCTGCTGGACAAGGTCCTGGAGGTCATGGAGCTGCGAGTCGACACGTCGGAGCTGACGATCGCTTCGGCCGAGTTCCGCCAGCAGGTCGATGATGCGCTCGCCGACAGCGAGATCATCGACTACGTCCAGGAGCTCGAGAGCCATTCACTCACAGGGGATGACAGCGTCGACCCCGCAGAGCTGCTGGTCGAGGAGATCGAACGCTTCCTCGAGGACGGCTGAAGCAGTTCCCTCAGCCGAGGGTTGTTCCGTCGGGCAGGTGAACCACCCGCTGCGGGAACGGGATCTCGATTCCAGCTTCGTCGAACGCCCGTTTCACGCGACGTGCGACCTCGTCACGTACTCGCCACATCGTTGCCGTGTCGGATTGGTGCCAGTAGTTGACGGCGAAGTCGATCGACGATGCGCCGAATTGGTAGACCATCGCGCGTGGCTCCGGCGCCGCCTGGACTCCGTCGACGCCGAGGACGATCCGCTCCAGGAGTGACTTCACTTCGTCGAGATTCGAGTCGTAGGAGACTCCGACCTCGAGCGTGGTCCGACGCTCCGGAGTCATCGTGATGTTGACGACGGGGTTCTTCCACACCATGGCGTTCGGGATGAACACCGTCTTCCCATCGAGCGTGGTCAGTTCGACCGCCCTGAGCGTGATGTCCTTGACGGTCCCTTCGTACTCGCTCGTGGCCACTTCGTCGCCGATCCCGATCGGCCGGCGCATGATCATGAGCAGTCCGGCAATGACGTTTTCGAGGATGTCCTGGAACGCGAATGCGAGCGCGAGCCCCGCGATCCCCAATGCTCCGACGAGCGGGCCGAGCGGAACACCGAGCGATTGCAGCGCGAAGTAGAAGCCGAGAAAGGCGACGATGCCGACGGCGATCCGGCTCAAGACGACGCCGACGAACTCCGAAGCGGGTGTCTTGTCGACGGCTCGTTTGACGAAAGAGCCGACGATGCGGGCGATGATGAGGCCGAGGATGAAGGTTCCGGCGGCGATCGCCCAGTCCTCCCAGCCGAGGCCCGAGAATTGACCGAGCAGTTCTTCGTCGGATTGCGCCAGCAGCATGGCGGGCGAGTGTAGGTGGGGAGCGAGCAGGACCGGCAGTAGCCGTCAGCGGTCGAGCAGTGACATCACTTCGACCCTGGTCGGGCCTGATCGTGCTCCGCGCCGGGAGATCGTCGAGGCAGCCACGGCATTGCCCCATGTGAGGGACTCGCCGAGCGAGCGATTGTCGAGCCTGGCAGCGATGAAGCCGGCATTGAAGG
>CBDTYK010000180.1:0-4345 GCA_965364595.1 uncultured bacterium | reverse complement strand
TCGGCCGCTGCCTGGGCGACATCGAGCGTTCCGTCGATGTTCGCCTCCCACATCGGAACCGGATCGGCAACACACATGGCGTTCATGCCGGCGATGTGAAACACTCGCTCTGCACCCTCGAACGCCGCGACCAGCGAGTCGTAGTCAGCGAGCTCGGCACGTACCGGGGTCGCGCCGAGATCCCTCAGGATCTCGTCCCCTTTCGAACCGCGTGACGTCGCCACCACGTCGAGCCCCCCACCGACCAGATGCGACACGACGGCTCGTCCGACCACGCCCGAGCCACCGGTGACGGCGACCCCCATGCCGGAGCGCCGGCGCTCTCCGACCGAACCGTCTCCCAGAATGCCTGTACGTATCCCCAACCACTGGCGAGGGTGACGACGACCGCCAAGAGCATGAGCCACTCGTCGAAGAACAACGGACCGAGTGGACTCGAGAACCGAACGAACGCGAATCCGATGGCCACGAACTGGAGCATCGCCTTGGCCTTACCGAGCTGTGATGGCTTGATGAGCCCACCGGTGAGCGCAACGAGCCCCCTCAGCGCCATCACGATGAATTCCCTCATCACGATGATCAGGGCGGCCCAGATCGACACGCGTTCGATCGAGATCAGCGCCATCAGCGAGCCGGTCACCAGGAGCTTGTCGGCCGTCGTATCGAGAAACGCTCCGAGAGTGGACTCGATCTGCCACCGTCTTGCGAGATAGCCGTCGAGGAAGTCGGTGATCGCCGCCACCGTGAACAGCGCTGCGGCCCAGCCGAGCGCCGCGTCCCAGCGGTCCTGCGAGCGCGCCAGCACCATGATCACGGGAACCAGGACGACCCTGGTGATCGCGAGGATGTCGGGTATCGAGATCTTCAACCGCTCCGGTCTGACTGGCCGAGAGCATACGTTCCCCACGCGCAGAGGGCAGCGGTCAAGGGCTCCAGGGCTAGCGGCTTCACCCCGTTTCACGTTTCACGTCTCACGTTCCACGTCTGACATGAAACGTGGAACGTGGAACGTGGAACGCAAGCGTTGGTCGAGATACGAGTTTCCACCCGATCTCGGTGATCGACGCGCCGTCGGGGCTTTGGGTGGCCCCTCCCCGTCGGTACGATCGAAAGCATGACAACGACAGTCACGACGGCCTGGAATCGGACAGATCACGTCCAGCGCCTGAAGTCCCACGGACGATTCGACACACTCATCATCGGGGGCGGGATCATCGGTGCCGGCACCACCCTGGATCTGGCGATTCGGGGTGTCGACGTGGCACTCGTCGAGCAATCCGACTTCGCTCAGGGAACCTCATCGAGGTCCACCAAGCTCTTCCACGGTGGGATCCGCTATCTGCCGCATTTCGAGTTCCACCTGGTCTCCGAGGGGCTACGCGAGCAGAAGATCCTCAACCACATCGCCGATTTTCTCTACGACCCGCTCGAGTTCGTCATCCCGATCTACGAGCAGTACGGGCTCGCCGATGCGCCGAAATGGGCATCGAAAGGCTGGATCGCCCCGATCGCCCTCCGCGCCGGGCTCACCCTCTACGACGTTCTCGGCGGTTTCGGCCGGCCCGGCGACCGTCACCGCGGCGTCGATGTCGAAACGCTGATCGAGATGATGCCCGATCTCAGGACCGAGGGACTGAAGAGCGGCGTCGTGTACTCAGATGCTCAGACCGACGACGCACGCCTGGTCGTCACACTGCTGAAGACCGCCGTGCGCCGCTACGGCACGACCGCCGCCGGTGGCATCAAGGTCGTGATGGTGCACCCTCACGAGGGGTGGTTCTCGGTCGACGTGGAGGACATCGCCACCGGTGACATGTTCACGCTGGAAGCGACCACGGTCATCGCCGCCACCGGCGCCTTCCAACTGCCCGGCATCGACGGGCCTGCGCGGCCGATGAAGTTGGTTGCAAGCAAGGGCACCCACCTGATGGTTGCCCGGAACGACCTCCCGCTCGGAGATCGCGCCCTCGTCCTTCCGACCACCGACGATGGACGCGTTCTGTTCATCGTTCCCTGGCTCGGCCACTCGATGATCGGTACCACCGACACCGAGTACACCGAGGATCCGACGCATCCGACGGCCTCCGACGAGGACAACGCCTATCTCATCCGCCACGTCCGCCGCTACCTCGACGTCCCGGACTTCGAGCCGATCTCGAGCTTTGCCGGCCTTCGTGCGCTCGCCGACCCGGCGGGCGAGTCGACAGCCAAGGCTTCACGCGGCCACGTTGTCGGTGAGCCCGTTCCCGGATTGGTGCAGGTCGCCGGAGGAAAGCTGACCACCTATCGCAAGATCGCCGCGGAAGCCGCCGACGTGGCCGCAGGCCACCTCGGCGTCGGCGTCAAATCCTCCACCGCAGAGGTCACGCTCGTCGGCGCCAACGGATCCGTGCCCGCGCTCGAGCGCCGGCTTCGCGAAGCCGGCGCCGCCGAGTCGGTCATCGGCCCGTCCATCACGAGGTACGGAACCGAGGTGATGACGCTGGCCAACCTGATGGAAGTAGATCCCGATCTGGCCAAGCCGATGGGCGACGGTCGGACATCTCGCGCCGATGTGGTCTACGCAGTCCGCTACGAGGCGGCGAGCCGGATCAGCGACGTCACGCTGCGCAGGACACATCTCGCCTGGTTCACCAGGGATCACGCCCGTGACGACGCACCCGAGATCGCTGCCATCATGCAGCGCGAGCTCGGCTGGAGCGACGAGGAGCTCGGGGCACAACTCGCCGCCCACGAAACCGAGTTGAGCGCCGAAGCTCTCTGACCCGATCCGCCGCCGGCCTCTCGAGGCGACTGCGAATCGAACCATGGGCTGGCGCCTACCAGCACGTCAAACGCGTTGCAGGGTCCTTCTCCCCTTCCCGTAGGCCGTCCGGCCCTGACAGGTCGTCGCAGCCTCCGTATGTTGAAACGAACGGCGAATTGAGGAGATCGGAGATGGACACAGGACTCGATCGTGACACGCTCGACCTCGTGCTGAGCACGATCCGAGAGTTCGCCGGCGACCAACTCCCCGACGAGCACCTGCTCGAGCTCGATGCCAACGACGAGTTCCCCGAGGCGATCGTTCGCCAGATGCTTGCAGACCTCGGCGTGACGCTCCTGTTCATTCCAGAGCAATACGGCGGGATGGGTGCGAGCACCTTCGACATCTATCGCGTGTGTGAGCTGCTCGCCCGGATCGACGTTGGGGTGGCGACTGGCGTGTTCGCGACGTTCCTCGGCAGCGACCCGATCGTGTTCGGGGCAACGGACGCCCAGAAGGAACGGTGGATGACGAGGATCGCCGAAGAAGGGCTCCTCATGGCGTACGGCGCCACCGAGCCCGAGGCCGGCAGCGACCTGGGTGCCCTCAAGACAACGGCGAAGCCGATCATCGAGGACGGAGAGACGGTCGCCTACCTCATCAACGGCAACAAGCAGTGGATCTCCAACGGTGGCTACGCCGATCTCTACACGATTCTCGCCAACGCGCCGGGCGGCCCCACGTGGTTCGTCGTGGATCACGACACCGAAGGCTTCGAGAAGGGCAAGCCCGAGGACAAACACGGGATCCGAGCATCGAACACCGCGGCGCTCGCGCTCCAAGATGTGAGGGTCGATGCCGACCGACTCGTTGGTGAGGGCGAAGGACAGGGCCTCATGCAGGCTCAGGTCGTTTTCGGTTACACGCGTCTGATGGTCGCCGCATTCGGTCTCGGTGCAGGCTGGGCGGCACTCGACCGGGCCATCCCCTACTCCGAGGAGCGCATCCAGGGAGGAGCTCCCCTGTCGACCAAGCAGGGCTACACCCACAAGCTGATCGTCCCCCATGTCGCCCGCCTCGAGGCCGGCCGTGCGTACATCGAGGAGACTGCGGTTCGGATCGACGCCGGGGAAGAACTCCTGAACACCGAGGGCGCCATCGCGAAGTACATGGCCACAGAGGCGGGGAACTTCGCAGCCGACAGCGCCATCCAGGCCTTGGGGGGCTACGGCTACACCAAGGAGTACATGGTCGAGAAGATCAAGCGTGATGTCCGCATCACGACGATCTACGAGGGCACCTCCGAGATCATGGAGATGACCATCGCCAGAGACCGCTGGCAGACGCACCTCAAGACACGCGGCGGCCTCTACCACGGCCAGGCCGACGAACTCGACCGCCTTGCAGCTACCAGCCCGACCGTTGGGGCCGACGTGGCTGCGCTCGCCTTCCACGGCCTGAGCGAGGTCATGGAACAAGCCCGCCAGCATCGCCTGACACGGAACCAACACGTGCTCTTCCGGTTGGGCGAGATCATCGCCTACGTGGAGTGCGCCGGTGCATTGTGTCGCCGCGCCGCCGCTGCCCTCGACGGGACGT
>CBDTYK010000179.1:0-4364 GCA_965364595.1 uncultured bacterium | reverse complement strand
ACCCGTGACCCCTTCGTTGCGAACGAAGTGCTCTGCCGGGCTGAGCTACACCCCCGGGGACCCTACGAGGATAGCGCCGTCAGCCACCCTCTCATCCGGATGATTCATCGACGATCGTGACAGCCGTGCCGCTGACACTCACCATGAGCATCGAGCCGTTGGCGCCGATCGTTTCGTAATCGATGTCGATCCCGACCACTGCGTTCGCCCCGATCGCCACCGCCCGCTCGGTCATCTCCGTGACGGCGAACCTGCGGGCAACGGCCAGCTCCTGTTCGTACTCTGCCGACCGGCCTCCGACGATGTCGGTGATCCCGGCAAGGAAGTCGCGGACAACGTTCGCCCCCATGATCGCTTCCCCGGTGACAAGACCCAGATAGGCGGTGATCCGCTTGCCTTCGAGCGTGGGCGTCGTCGAGACGATCATGCTCCCACGCTACCGAAGTCGGAGGAGGTCAGCCCTCTTCGATCTGGCGACGCAGACGTTCCTGCACGACGGTGGTGGTGAGGTCACTGCGTGACCGCTCGACGAGGGAACGCGACACGTCGGTGGTCCGACGAAGGCTGTTGGTCATGCCGTCCGGGTAATCGAGGGACGCCAACGTGTCGACGACGGTGTCCATCATCTCGAGCAGCTGCTCGGCCGAAGCGAGGTCACCTGCCCGGAGTTGGTCGAGGAGCCGTCGGCGGCACTCTCCGACCGTCTCACCGAGCCCATGGAGGTACGGAACGGGATCCACGCCGAGATCGTCGAAGCTCGGGAGTGATTCACCGGCGAACATCGCCGCCGTGAGCGATGCCTCCGAGAGCTCCTTGGCGGCATCGTGGGCATACCCGACATGGAGCAACTCGGGATGGTCGACGGTGGCGTCGACGATGGATCGGTAGAGCCGCTTCGCCTCGGTGGTCAGTTCCTCTGCAGCTTCGATGTCGCCGCGGTGCAGGCTTCTGATCGCGTTGGCCGACGCTCGGATGACCTTCCGGCTCGTCGTGATGGCGTGCTCGCGTGCCGTGAAACGGGAATCGAGGAGCGGGCGGACCGCCTCGGTGATCTCTCCGAGCTGCTCGGACACTCCTGACTCGTCAGGCACTCACTGACCGGCGACGATGCGAACGGGAGGCCCGTCGTTGGGCATGGTCTCGAAGTGGTGATTCGCCACCCGTGCGGCTTCTCGCTGTTTCACCTGCATCAGCATCCCGACGTACCAGGCGATGGCGGCGTCGAGGGCGAGATGGGCGATCAGCCAGCCGATCGACGAGAACACGAGTGCTGCACCCAGGGCAGCCATGGCGGCGACGACCAGCGTGGCCAGCGTTCGGCGGCGTCTCCGACGCACGATGTTGCGAGCCGAGGACTGCGAAAGCGAGTACGACCGGCTCTGGACATCGGCCATGACGTGCGTCCAACGGTCGAACTGCTCGGTCGAAGAGAGCGGTGTCCCGCGGCGTCCGCTCGTCACGTTCGGAATGAGGTAGACCCCCCACGCCGCAGCGATGATGAGGGCGCCGATCAGAAGTATCGCTTCCATGGTCTTTCGTTGCTTGCTCGGTCAGGTGTTTGCTTGCGTCAACTAGCACTTCGAGATTAGCCATGGATTTCCCGGACCATCAATCTCTCCGGGAGATTCGTTCAGATTCCGGACCGATTCCATTCGCCGGAGCGCCCACCTGACTTGTGGATGAGTCGGATCGGTCCGATTTCGACCGCTCGCTCGACGCCTTTGACCATGTCGTACAGGGCCAGGGCGGCGACCGAAACCGCCGTCATCGCCTCCATCTCGACGCCGGTCTGACCTGAGGTGGTCACCCGGGCTGTGATCCGAGCGCCTTCGGAGGATCTCTCGACGTCCAGCGTCACACCCGACAGCAGAATCGGGTGACAGAGCGGGACCAGATCGGGTGTCCGCTTCGCTCCCATGATCCCAGCCAAGCGAATCGAGGCGAGCGCGTCGCCCTTTGGAAGCGTGCCCCCGAACAACGCATCGGCAGTGGCTTCGGCGAGCTTCACGACGCACTCGGCGACGGCGGTCCGATCGGTGGCCGGCTTGCCCGACACATCGACCATATGAACATCGCCGTCGTCGGTCAGGTGCGGGAACTCACTCATTCGACCACCGGAACATCTCGAGTGTCACAGTATCGCCCGCGGAAAGGGCCGCGACCCCGCGCGGTACGACGGCGAAGGCATCCGCTCGGGCGGTCGCCGACAACACGTTCGAGGCCTGCTCTCCGGCGAGTCGAGCGATCCGGCCGTCAGGCCCCGGCTCGACCACGACTCGGAGGAACACGGTCTTCTCGGGATCGGTGTGCACATCCTGCGCGAGTGTCGCAGAGATCAGGGGTCGTTGGAGCGACCGATGCCCCATCATCGAGAGCAGTGCCGGTCTGGCGAACTGCTCGAAAGCGACGAACACCGATACCGGGTTGCCCGGCAGGCCGAACAGCGGCGTGCCCTCGATCGCCCCGAACGCAAACGGCTTGGCGGGCTGCATCGCCACCTTCCAGAGCTCGATCCCACCCAGCTCGGTCAGCACCTGCTTGACCAGGTCGTACTCCCCCATCGAGACGCCGCCGCTCGTGATCACTGCGTCACACTCTCGTGCTGCGGTGGCGAATGCGCTGCGAAGGGCGTCGGCGTCGTCACGAATGATCCCATAGTCCACCGCATCCAATCCCGACTCGGTGAGCAGCCCGACCAGCAGCGGCCGGTTCGAATCCCGAATCTGGCCGGGGGCGAGTTGAAGGGTGTCTGGGGGCATCACCTCGTCGCCGGTCGAGAGGACGGCGACGCGGACTGGCCGATAGACCTCGACTCGATCGACGCCGACTGCGGCCAGCACGCCGAGGTGACGTGCCGTCAGGACGTCGCCGGAGGTGAAGATCAGATCGCCGGCCGCCACGTCTCCACCGGCCCGCCGAACAGCCGAGCCCAGCTCGGGCCTGACCAAGATCTCGACCGAGGCGTCGCCCGGAACCGTGTCCTCGACCTTCACCACGGTGTCGGCCCCGGCCGGCAGCGGCGCACCGGTCATGATCTTGATCGCTCGTCCGGGCTCGACCGATCCGGTGGCGACGTGACCGGCAGCGACGTCCTCGGACACCTCCAACACACACGGCACGTTGCCGAGATCCTCGTAACGAACCGCGTAACCGTCCATGGCGGAATTGTCGAACGGCGGCACCGTCGACGGCGACAGGACGTCGGTGGCGAGTACCAGGCCGAGGGCGTCTCGAACGAGCCGGCGCTCGACCTGTGGCTCCGGCAGGGCGGCCAGCACCCGAGCTCTGGCGTCTTCGAGCGGGATCACTGGAGGTCGAGTTCCGCCCTGACGATGTCGGCGAACTCAGGGAACTGGTTGTTGCCGAGCACCATCGAGGCGCGGAGGAGGCCGAGCGGATTGCCGACGTCGAGGAATTCCTGGTCGGTGATCGCTCCCTTGAGCCTCCCCTCCTGACCAAGGCGGTTCATCGCATCGGTGAGCTGGATCTCTCCGCCGCGTCCGGGCTCGAGTTCGGCGAGATGGTCGAAGATCTCCGGCTGGAACACGTAGCGACCCAACACGCCGTAGAGAGACGGAATCGCCGACTCGTCTGGCTTCTCGATCGCCCCGCCGATCGACATGACGCCGTCTGCGAGGTCGGATGTGGGGATCACCGCCCCCTTCGTGACGATGACCTCGCGGGTCATCTCCTGGATGCACACGACCGACGATCCGTCGTCCGCAGCCCCGATGAGGTCAGGGAGCACGTCCTGTCCGGGCCGAACGATGTCGTCGGCCAGGATGCACATGAACGGACGGTGGGCGACCATCCGCTCCGCTTCGAGCACTGCGTGCCCGAGCCCGAGAGGCTCCTCCTGGACCACGGGCCGGATCTTGATGTGCTCGAGGCCAGGCAGCGGATCGTCACTGGCGAAGTGCTGGTGGACCAGATGACCGACCTCGAGGTCGACGATCAAGATCGCCTCCTTCGCTCCGGCTCTGGCGGCCTCCTCGACTGCGTACTGGATGGCCGGCCGATCCACCACGGTGAGCAGCGCCTTCGGGACGACCCGAGTTGCCGGTCTCATGCGCGTTCCGCGCCCCGCGGCGGGGATGACGGCGATGTCGATGGTCATGTGGGCACCTTCTGTTCAGATCCGGACAGCATTCGCTCGATGTTGGGGCGGTGGCGCCAGATGATCAAAACGAGCATCGCCCCGAACCAGATCAGCGAGTCCCCCCGGACACCAGACAACAGGACGCCGGGGATCGTGAGGACCAGCCCGAGCAGCGAAGCCACGCTCGCGACTTTCCAGACCTTCGCCACGAGCGCCCACACGATGCCGATCACGACTGCGACCAGGGGCACGGTGAAGAAGAGCA
>CBDTYK010000178.1:0-4368 GCA_965364595.1 uncultured bacterium | reverse complement strand
GCCGCCTTCGAGCCGAGCTGGCGCATCGGCCGACTCGGGCTCGAGGACGCACGGGGCGCAACACCGACAGCCGGTTTCCTCGTCCACCAGCTCGATGGCGGGATCTCCGGGTTCTCGATCGTCGGGATCGCCCAGTCGACCGCCTACCTCCAGCGCATCGCCGTCGACCCCGTCCACGGACGCCAGGGCATCGGTCGCTCGCTGATTCGTGCGACGATCCAGTGGGCGCGAGAGCGCTCTGCCCGGAGCATTCTGTTGAATACCCAACTCGACAACCACGGAGCCGCCAGACTGTATGCACGTGAGCGATTCGAGGCGCTCCCCCAACACCTCGCCCTACTGAGGAGCACGCCATCATGATCCGCATCGTCACAGACTCCTCGTGCGACATACCCGCCGACTTGATCGAGAAGCTCGGGATCACGATCGTGCCGCTGACCATCCGCTTCGGTGACGAGGAGTTCGTCGACAAAGCCGAGCTGACCAACGACCAGTTCTGGGATCGCCTCTCGAAGGGTGAGGGCCTGCCTGAGACGGCGGCACCGAGCGCCGGCGCGTTCGTCGAGGCCTATGAACGCCTCGAAACCGAGGGAGCGTCCGGTGCGTTCGTGCTCACAATCTCGTCGGACCTGTCGGCCACCCATCAGGCGGCCGTCATCGGCGCCGAGAAGGTGGGGCTCGACGTGAAGGTCCTCGACAGTCGATCGGTGTCGATGGGGCTCGGTCTGCAGGTCATCGCCGCCGCCGAACAGGCTGCGGGCGGCGCAAGCCTCTCCGAAGTGGCCGACGCAGCGATCGAGCGGGTGGACAAGGTGAAGGTGATCGCCGCTCTCGACACGATCGAGTTTCTCAAGCGCGGAGGGCGGATCGGTGGGGCGTCGGCGCTCGTTGCGGGTCTGCTCGACATCAAACCGATCATCAGCGTGCGCGACGGTGCGATCGACGGCGCCGGACGGGTTCGTACCCGGTCGAAGGCCGTCGAGTACATCGTGACCGCCTGCGTCGAGCAGGGTCCTTCGGGCAGACTGAGCGTGTTCGGAGGTCGGACACCCGGCTTCTCGGAGATCGTCGATCGGATTTCGACTGAGACCGGGCAGGACGTCATCGCCGCGGAACTCGGCGCCGTGGTGGGAACGCACTCTGGGCCGGGGGTGCTGGGTATGGCCCACCTCTCGGACTGACGTGCCGCCTCCGATCCCCGACCGCTACCAACTCGAGGTGCGGATCGGGCGAGATGAAGACCTCGAGCAGTGGCTCGCCACCGATACGACGCTCGACCGGCCGGTGTTGCTGCGGATCCTCGGACCGGAGGCGAGCGAGGAGCGACGGCAGCGGTTTCTCGCTGCGGTGCGCTCTGCGGCGGGCGTGAACCACTCTCATCTCGCTGCGGTGTACACCGCCCACGAGACCGAACACGGGATGGTGGCGGTCGCCGAGTGGGTCGGCGGCATGAGCATCGCCGACAGGCTCGCTTCGGGACAGGGTGTGGAGCCGGATGACTTCCTGCCGAATGCGGCCGGGCTCGCCGAAGCCCTCGACGCGCTCCACGAGGCGGGGGTCGTCCACGGCGGCATCGACACGTCGGCGATCTACTACTCCGTGTCACACGCCGCCAAGCTCGGGGCGATCGGTCGACGCCAGCGTCACTCGACGGTCAACGGTGACGTGCGCGACCTCGGAGCTGCTCTCGAGGAGGCGCTCACGGGGGCGCCCGCAGGCGGGCCACCTCCCTCGCAGGTCATCGACGGTCTGTCTCCCCTGGTCGATCGCGCGTTGCGGCGCGCGCAGCGCGGCGACCTCACCGCCCGGCAGCTCGCAGAGGCAATGCACGCCGCGCCCACCACTCGGGTCCCTGTGCCCGAGAGGCCCGGCTCCTCGCGACGGCTGTTGGTCGTGGCGGTGATCCTCGTCGCGCTGGCAGTCGGTCTGGTCGGACTTGGTCGACTGCTGCTCGCCGGGGAGAACTCTCCGGTGCTGTTCCCGGTCACGGCTGATCCGACCGACCAGCCGCGCGTGATCCCAACCACGACAACGTCTGCAGCCGAATCTGTCGCCGAGCCGAACGAGCCGGCGGAGCTGCCGTCGGTGATTCCTGTGCGCTCCATCCGGTCAGTGGATCCCTTCGGCGGTGGTGAGGAGAACGACGAACGGCTCGGTGACATCATCGATGCCGACGCAGACACCTTCTGGAGAACCGAGCGCTACCGCGACCCGATCCGGCTGCTCAAGCCGGGCGTCGGCTTCGCCGTCGAGCTGGAGCGCGATCCGGTGACGATGCAGGTGACTGCGAACAACGCAGGTGCGCTCGTCGATATCGCCTGGACGTCCGGAGCGGTCGACCCCAACACATGGGAGACGCTCGCTCGGGTCGAGCTTCCCAGCGGAAAACTCGACCTCCAGCTGCCTGAGCGGTCCGGCGGGACATGGGTGTTCTGGATCACGGAGTTGCCGCTCAACGGCGACCAGAACTATTGGGTGGAAATCGCCGATGTACGCTTCCGCTCATGACCGACGCCACCGACCGGGAACTCATCGCCCTGGTCGCAGAGGGTGATCGCGACGCCTTCTCTGAGCTGATGGCTCGAACCGAGGACATGGTCTTTGCCGTCTGCATGAGGATCATGGGCAACCGAGAAACGGCTCGCGACGCCACCCAGGAGACGTTCGTCACTCTGTTCCGCAAGGCCGACCGCTACAAGGGCACCGCAGCCGTGACGACCTGGTTGTACCGAGTCACGGTCAACACGTGCTACGACATGTTGCGCAAGGCCAAACGCCGGCAGGCCGACTCGCTGCCAGACCACATCGACCCTGCGGATCCGCAGGGCAGCGACGGTTTCACATCGGTCGAGTTGCGCGGTCCGGTGGTCGCAGCTCTGAGATCACTGCCCGAGGAGTTCCGAACGGCGGTCGTCCTTCGAGATGTCGAGGGCTTGGCGTTGACGGACGTCGCTGAGATCCTCGAGGTGCCGGTGGGCACCGTCAAGTCGCGGGTGTTCCGCGGGAGGAAGCTGCTGGCGGCAGAACTCGGGAACCTCCAGGAGGGTTCGGAACGTCGGAGGAACGATGGCGATGCATGAGCACCACGACGAGGAACTGATCCTCGATCTCCGCAATGATCCGGATGCGACGGATGCGGCGATCGCTGCGCGCCTCGACGGATGCGAGCAGTGTCTCGCCGACCTCGCAGAACAGCGTGCCATCGCCGCGGTCCTCGCGGATCTCGAACCGGTTTCCCTGACGGGCACCGAACGCGCCGAGCTTCGTACCGCCGTGCTGGCCGAAGTGGCTCCGGCGCCGGTGATCCCACTGGTCCCGAAGCGCGCCTGGGATTGGACGCGACTCGGCACGGTCGCCGCAGCGCTCGTCGGCGTGGTTGCGGTCGCCGGGCTCTTCTCGATCATCGGGGGCGATGACGAGGCAATGAACATCTCGAACGAGGATTCGGTCGCCGCTGCGGACGAGGCCGAGAGCGATCTAGGAGCACTGGCGCTCGAGGCTGCACCCAGTGCGGGTGCAGACGGAGACGACTCGGCCGAGGATCAACCCGAGAGTGACTTCGGCGGTTCTTCCGTTGCCGAGCCCTCCAGTCTGGTGCTCGATCTCGGACGCGTCGACCGCACCGCCCTCGAGGCCGAGCTGGACGGTGTTCGTGACGAGGTCCTGTCGATGACGGAGAGCAGCGGCATCCTGCAGCGTTATGCCGATGAGGTCGATGCGTCGTGCTTCACCGAGCTGGCCGATCCCGGTGCGATCAGGGCGATCGTGACGGCAACGGTCGACGGGCTCGACGTCGAGGTCTACTTCGACAACGCCGGCGGCGAGTTCGGTTTCGCCGGTTCGGACTGCTCTGGGTACGACATTCCCTGACGAACACCGCGAGCGCTAGTCTCGGAAACCCATGGAGAACTTCGCCACCCGCTTCGCCGACCTGCTCGAATCGACCGCGATCAAGGCTCGATCGATGACCGTCGATCGAGCTGCGAATGCGATCCGGATCGTCACACTCGTCTTCCCGACGATCGTGTTCGGGCTCCTGGCGCTCATCTTTCTGTTCATGACGATTCACGAAGCCCTTGCCATCCCGCTCGGGTCGGCCGCAGCCCATGCGATCATTGCGGGACTATTCGCCGTCGGTGCGGCGTTCCTATGGTCGAAGCGAGATCCACAGGACGAGACATGAACATCGAGAACGTCATCATCATCGGTAGCGGACCAGCCGGGTACACCGCGGCGCTCTATGCAGCGCGCGCGGACCTCGACCCTCTGGTCTTCGAAGGCAGCCAGTCGGGCGGTCAACTCATGATCACGACCGATGTCGAGAACTATCCGGGTTTCCCCGACGGGATCATGGGTCCAGAGCTGATG
>CBDTYK010000177.1:0-4397 GCA_965364595.1 uncultured bacterium | reverse complement strand
GCCCGAGCCCGAGCCCGAGCCCGAGCCCGAGCCAGAGCCAGAGCCAGAGCCAGAGCCAGAGATCGAGCCCGAGCCAGAGATCGAGGAGATCGCCCCCGAGCCGGTGACCGAGACGACGCCGGCGCCAGAACCGACCGACGAGGACACGACCGACGTCGGCATCGCCGAGGTTCACGACGGGATGACCGTCGCCGAGTTCGCCGAGGCCATCGGCCAGTCGACACCCGAAGTCGTCAAGGCACTGCTCACACGTGGGACCGCAGCCGGTGCGGGGCACCCGATGCCCGCCGACCTCATGGAAGAAGTCGCACGCCGTTGGGGTTACAATAATATTCCCACGACTTACCCCCTGATGCCGGCCGATGCCCGTCGTCACCGTGATGGGGCACGTCGACCATGGCAAGACCACCCTTCTGGACACCATTCGCAAGGCCAAGGTCGTCGAAGATGAAGCCGGCGGGATCACCCAGCACATCGGTGCGTACCAGGTCGAGGTCGGTGGACGACGAATCACATTCATCGACACTCCGGGCCACGAGGCGTTCACCACGATGCGCGCCCGAGGCGCCGACGTCACCGACATCGTCGTGCTCGTCGTGGCAGCCGATGACGGTGTCATGCCTCAGACCATCGAGGCGATCAACCATGCCAAAGCCGCAGGGGTCGAACTGGTCGTCGCCATCAACAAGATGGACGTCGCCGGAGCCGACCCGCTCCGGGTGAGGACCGAATTGACCCAACAAGAAGTGATCGTGGAAGAGCTGGGTGGAGACGTCCCGTCGGTGGAGGTCTCCGCCATCAGCGGCGACGGAGTGGACAACCTCCTCGAGGTCATCGACCTGATCGCCCAGCTCCAGGAGTACCAGGCGAACCCGAAGCCGAAGGCGATGGGTGTCGTGATCGAGTCCCAGCTCGAACAGGGGATGGGCCCGACTGCGACGGTGATCGTCAAGCGCGGCACACTGAAGCAGTCCGACTCGTTCGTGGCCGGCCCGGTCAGCGGGCGGGCCCGAGCGATGATGAACGAGCGGGGCGAGCGCCTCAAGTCGGCCGGTCCATCGGACCCGGTGCTGATCATGGGCTGGTCCGAGGTCCCGACAGCGGGTTCCGTCTTCGAGGTCGTGAAGAACGACAGAGAGGCTCGCAACATCGCCGCCCAGCGTGAGCAGGTGATCAAGGACGAGGAGCAGGCGCTGCCGTCTGCACGCGAGCGCCTCCAGGGCCTGCTCGAACAGCTGCGTGCCGAGGAGACAGAACTTCGCATCGTCCTGAAGGCCGATGCCCACGGTTCGCTCGAAGCGCTTCGCGAATCGCTCGCCAAGATCAAGCGGGAAGACGGCAGGATCGACGTGGTCCACGGCGCCGTCGGAGGCATCAACGAGAACGACGTCACCCTTGCAGAGGTGACAGGAGCGGTGATCGTCGGATTCAACGTCCGCCCCGAGGGCAAGGCCCGTCGAGCGGCCGAGGAAGCCGGGATCCAGATCCTCACCTACAGCATCATCTACGAACTGCTCGACGAGATCGAGCAGATGCTCGTCGGCAAGCTCGAACCCGAGCGCCAAGAGGTCGTGCTCGGTGAAGCCGAGGTCCGTGCACTGTTCAAGGTGCCACGCGCCGGCACGATCGCCGGTTCGTACGTGACCGAGGGCGTCGTACAGCGCGGTGCCAAGGCCCGCCTCGTTCGTGACGGGGTCGTGATCTACGACGGCACCATCGGCTCGCTGCGACGGTTCAAGGACGACGCCAGAGAAGTCGCAGCCGGCTTCGAATGCGGAATCGGTCTCGATGGCTACAACGACGTCAAGGAAGGCGACGTGATCGAGGTATACGAGGTTCGCGAAGTCGCCCGCACCTGAGCGGCATGAAGGTCGCGGCCATCCGAATCGAATTGCACATCGGCGCAGCACAGTCGCTGAAGGAGAAACGATCGGTTCTCCGTCCGGTGATCGAGGGATTGAGACGGAACGTCTCGCTCTCGGTCGCCGAGGTGGACCATCAGAACAGCTGGCAGCGGGCGACCATCGGCGTGGCGGCCGTCGCCCGCGACATGGCGGAGCTCGATCGCATGATCGACTTCACCAGCCGGCACTTTGACTCACAGCTGCAATGTGAGATGGTTTCGTTCACGGTGAGCCACATGGAGGAACCCGGTGAGTAGCTATCCACGAATGCGTCGTGTCAACTCGATCGTGTTGCACGTGCTTGCCGAAGAAGTCGAGCGTCTCAAGGACCCGCGGCTCGAGATGGTCTCGATCACGGGAGTCGAGACGGCTCCGAATCTCCGCAAGGCAACCGTCTTCTTCTCGACACTCGACCTCGACCGGGCCGACGAGACGAAAGCGGCCCTGGAGTCGGCCGCACCTCGCCTGCGAAAGCTCCTGGGCGACGAGGTACGAATGAAGTACACGCCGGCGTTGGAGTTCGAACTCGATCAGGGGGTGGCCGGTGGAGCCCGGATCGACCAGATCCTCGCTTCCATTGCCGGAGACCAAAAGGACGAAGAGGAATGATCCCCGACCTGGACAAGGCCGTCGAAACAATCGGCGGTGCATCACGGATCGCCATGGCCTGTCACATCGGGCCCGATGGTGACGCCATCGGCTCCATGCTGGGTCTCGCCGTCGCGGCAGTCGAACAGGGCAAGGAGGTCTTTCCGTCGTTCGGACATCCGTTCACGCTCCCCGGTACCTTCGACTTCCTCCCGACCGACATGCTGGTCGCTCCCGACAAGGTTCCGTCCGAGCCCGAGGTCATGGTCACGTTCGACGCAGGCTCTGCCGATCGACTGGGAGACCTGAGGGGACCTGCAGAGCGTGCAAACACGCTGGTCGTGATCGACCATCACAAGACGAATGGCGGCTTCGGGACCCTCAATCTGATCGTGCCCGATGCGGCCGCAACGGCAGAGATCGTGATCGAGTTGCTCGATGCCCTCGCGTGGGAGATCACCCCGGTGACGGCGACCGCGCTCCACGTGGGTCTGGTCACCGATACGGGTCGGTTCCAGTACTCCAACACGACGCCGAAGACCCTGCGTGCCGCTGCCCGCATGGTCGAGGCGGGAGCCCGGCCCGAGGTGATCGGCCAGCACGTCTACGAAGAGACGCCGTTCGGGTATCTGCATGCGGCCGGAGCCGTGCTCGCACGAGCGGTGCTCGAGCCGGAACGGAGACTCGTCTGGTCGGTGCTCACCGTCAAGGACCTCAACAACTCGGGGATCGGACTCGATGACACCGACCCGCTGATCGACGCGCTGCGCGTTGCGCAGGAGTCCGATGTCGCCGTTCTGCTGAAAGACCTCGGCGGCGGGCGCATCAAAGGATCGATGCGATCACGCGGGCGGGTGGACGTCGGTGCCATCGCCGAGTCGTTCGGCGGTGGAGGCCACCACAATGCCGCAGGCTTCACGGCCACCAGTTCGGTGGACCAGGTGATGGCAGCCATCCGAGAGCTGCTCGAACCAATCGATGACTGACGGCTTCCTCGTCCTGGACAAGCCGTCGGGCCGAACATCGCACGATCTCGTTTCCGATGTCAGACGGGCAACCGGGATCAAGAAGGTCGGCCACGCAGGGACCCTCGACCCCATGGCCACTGGAATCGTCGTGATCGCCATCAACCGATGCACGCGCCTGATCCGCTTCATTCAGGATCAACCCAAGGAATACCTGGCCACCGCCGTGTTCGGCATTGCCACCGACTCACTCGACGCCGACGGCTCCGAGACCGATCGCCTCGAGATGGTGGTCGACATCGACGAACTGCGCCGCGTGGCCGACGAGGGCTTCACCGGCGAGATCATGCAGGTTCCGCCAATGGTCTCGGCGCTCAAGAAGGATGGCCGCCGCCTCTACGACCTCGCTCGTGAGGGAATCGAGATCGAACGAGAAGCCCGCCCGGTGATGATTCACGAGTTGGAGATCCTCTCGGTCGGCGCGGGACCACACCCAGAGGTCCGCTTCCGGGTCGTGTGTGGCAAGGGAACCTACGTGAGATCGCTCGCCGACGATCTCGCTCGGGCATTCGACGGCTTCGCACATCTCTCTGCGCTGCGACGAACGACCACCGGGGGAGCGACGCTCGACGACGCCATCACACCCGACCAACTCGGCGAGTGGGAGGACCACCTGAGAGACGTCAACACGGTGCTCTCGGATCGCCCCGCCCATCGCATCGACGGCGAGACCGCCGGACGTCTGCGGAACGGCATCCGGTTCCGGGCGCCCGACCTGCCGGACGAGCCATTCCGTGTGCTCGGCCCCGGCGATGAGTTCGTCGCAATGTGCGAGCGCAAGACCGACCAGGCCGTCCCCATCGTCGTCTTCAACTGAGGTCCACGCGGGGGCCGCACCGGAACACGATGGTTGGTTCGAGCTGCGACGGCCCCTCGTGCC
>CBDTYK010000176.1:0-4403 GCA_965364595.1 uncultured bacterium | reverse complement strand
CCAGCAGCGACACCGCCGCACCGGACTGCGCCGACCGCGAGAGTGCCTCGGCCGTGGTCGCCCCGGCGAGACCCTGTTTACGGCCGATCAACGACGTCGTGACCGAAGAGACGACCGAAAGCGGCAGGTCGACGCCCATGTACGAGATGACGCCCGGGTTCGTCGACACAGCGCACTCCGCGTCCTCGAGGGCGGCGACCATGACATCGGCGTCGGCGAAGAACGGCTCGATGAGCGCAGCTTCGTCGTCGGACTCGACCCAGCCGCACTCCTTCCAGATGCGCTGGACGGCGGGCAGGTCTGATGACTGGTAGGGGCGGATCTGCATGGCATCCGAACGCTACCCGCCCGGCCCCTCACGCGAGGAGGTATTAGGCGCGGCCAGTGAGCGCGTGCAGCGCCTTGACCAGGGCGTGATTGCCTTCGCTGCCGAGACCCTGCTGCTGGAGCGTTCGATAGAGCTGATACACCAGCGACGTGGCGATGACGGGCACGCCCAACTGGTCGGCCCGCTCGAGCACGAGCCGCAGGTCCTTCTGTTGGAGATCGATGGTGAAACCCGGTCGCCAATCGTCGGCGATCATCTGCGGCCCGCGATTCGACAGCATCCACGACCCTGCGGCGCCACCCGACACGGCGTCCAGTGTTCGCCCGAGATCCAGGCCCGCAGCCTCGGCGAACACGAGCGCTTCGGACACGGCGAGCTGGTTCACGACCACGAGGATCTGGTTGACGAGTTTCACCGTCTGGCCGTCGCCGAGGTCTCCGACATGGGTGATGGTCGTGCCGAAGGCTTCCAGGTACGGGCGGGCCCGTTCGACGTCACCAGCATCACCGCCGATCATGATCGAGAGCGTGCCCCGGGCGGCGCCTTCGCTGCCACCCGAGACGGGAGCGTCGATCCACGCCCCACCCCGCTCGCCAACCAGTGTTCCGAGTCGGATCGTCTCAGAGGGACTGATCGTGGAATGGTCGATGATCAGCTGGCCGGGTCGAACCGCATCGAGGAGTCCGTGCCCTTCTTCGAAGAGGTGAACGACGTCGGGTGTGTCCGAGACACAGATCATGACGACGTCGCAGCGTTCGAACACGTCCTGCGGGCTCTGGGCGACGGATGCGCCGACCACCGCCTCGGCCTTCGACCTGGTCCGATTCCATACGACCACGTCATGGCCTGCGCCGACGAGGTTGGCGGCCATGCCGGATCCCATGATCCCGATCCCGATGAAGCCGATCACGATTCGGTCACGATCGCCAGCACGGCGTCGCCCTCGACCTGGTCGCCGACGTCGACGTTGATCGACGCCACGGTCCCTGCCGTGGGCGATCGGAGTGTGTGTTCCATCTTCATCGCCTCCATGATGATCAGCGCCTGACCCTGCTCGACCTCGGCGCCTTCGGACGTGAGCACGTCGAGGATCTTGCCCGGCATCGGCGATTGGAGGCTGCCCGGGTCGATGTCGACCGCCGCCGGTGCGAAGCGCGGGAGCATGTGCAGCTCGGCAACTCCGTCGTACGTCACCACATGTGCGATGTCCCCGGTCCAGGAGATCTCGGGCCGGGTGATCCGCCGGTCGAGCTCGAAGATGGCCGGCGAGTCCTGGGCGTACCGGGCGTCGAGCAGCTCGTCGCCCACCTCGACGGAGAACGTGTCTGGGCCGGTCGACACGTATCGCACTTCTATCGGTTCGGCGGTCCCAGGAGACGCGAACGACACCGTCTGCATCGACGACGGGTTGTTCCGCCATCCGGACGGGATCGTGGCCAGGACCTTCGCCTGCTGACGGTTCCTCAAGGAGGCGTCGAGTGCCGCCACGATCGCAGCTGCGTGGAGCTCCTCAGGGGAGAGGAACGGAGTGCTCAGGGTCGCAGGGTCATGGCGCTCGAGGAAGTGGGTGTCGATGTCGCCGGAGAGGAACTCCGGATGCTCGAGAATCCCGACCAGCAGCTCGCGATTCGTGGTCATTCCGGCGACCACCGATCTGCGGAGAGCCAGTGACAGCAGGCGGGCGGCGCTCGCCCGGTCCGGCCCGTGTGCGATGATCTTGGCGAGCATCGGGTCGTAGTGGACACTCACGATCGATCCGCTCTCCACTCCCGAGTCGGTCCTCACCGAGTCAGGAACCCCGAAGGCGACGAGCGTGCCCGTCACCGGGAGGTAGTTGTTGAGCGGGTCCTCGGCGTAGAGACGGGCCTCGACGGCGTGCCCGTCGATCTGGGGCTCCCATGTCCTCGGTGGGAGCTCGTCCCCCATCGCAGTGAGGAGCTGGAGTTCGACGAGATCGATCCCGGTGACCAACTCGGTGACCGGGTGCTCCACCTGGAGTCGGGTGTTCATCTCGAGGAACCAGAGCTCGCCGTCCTTGAACAGGAACGCCACGGTTCCGGCGCCGATGTATCCCACGGCCTCGGCGGCGTTCACTGCCGCCTCGCCCATTCGGCGCCTGGTGTCTTCGTCGATCACGGGTGACGGGCTCTCCTCGATGATCTTCTGGTGGCGGCGTTGGATCGAGCATTCGCGCTCGAACAGCGACGTCGTCCGTCCCGTGTGGTCGGCGAACACCTGGATCTCGATGTGTCGCGGCGACTCGAGGTACTTCTCGATGAAGACCGTGTCGTCGCCGAACGCCGACCCGGCCTCACGCTTCGCACCGGCGACCGCCTCGGCGAGCTCAGCGGGGTCCTCGACGATCCGCATCCCCTTGCCGCCGCCACCCGCACTGGCCTTGATCAACACCGGGTAGCCGATCTCGGCGGCAGCCCCCTCGGCGCCGCCCCCGGTGACGTCGATGCTGGGCAGCGTCGGGACACCCGCTTCAGCGACGAGTTCCTTGGATGCGAGCTTGGATCCCATCACTTCGATCGCTTCGGGAGGGGGGCCGACCCAGGTCAGTCCGGCGTCGACGACGGCTCTTGCGAAGCCGGCATTCTCCGACAGGAACCCGTAGCCGGGGTGGATGGCCCCGGCGCCGGCTGCACGGGCCGCCTCGATGATGGCGTCCCCTCTCAGGTACGACTCGGCGGGTGAGGCGCCTCCGATCGAGACGGCTTCGTCGGCTGCGCGGGTGAACACCGCATGGCGGTCGGGATCCGAGTAGACGGCGACGGTCGAGATCCCCATCTTCGAGGCCGTCTCGAAGATCCGAACCGCGATCTCCCCCCGATTCGCCACCAGCAGCTTCGAAATCACAGTGCCTCCTCAAGGCCGGACGTGGGACGTGGGACGTGGGACGTGGGACGCACGATCACATCCGGAAGACGCCGAACTCCGACGTCCCCTCGACCGGACCGGAATGCACTGCCGACAGGCCGATACCGAGCACGGTCCTGGTGTCCCGGGGGTCGAAGAGGCCATCGTCGCGCACGCGTGCGGTCGAGAAGTAGGCCTGCTCCTCGAAGCCGATCTGGGCTTCGATCGCCGTACGCCGGTTCTGGTCGGCCTCCTCGTCGAACGCGGTGCCTCTGGCCTCGGCTGCTGCCCGGGAGATGATCGACATCACGCCTGCGAGTTGGGTGGGGCCCATCACTGCCACCTTGTGGTTCGGCCATCCGAACACGAACCGCGGGTCGTAGCTGCGCCCAGACATCCCGTAGTTGCCGGCCCCGTACGAGACGCCGGCCATCAGGGAGATGTGCGGGACCGTGCTGTTGGCGACGGCGTTGATCATCTTCGCCCCGTCCTTGATGATCCCGCGCTGTTCGTACTGACGGCCGACCATGTAGCCGGTGGCGTTGTGGATGAACACGATGGGCGTGTCGTAGCGGTTGCACAGTTGGATGAACTCGGTGGACTTCTGTGCCTCTTCGGAGAAGATGACGCCCTGTTGGTTGGCGATCACCCCGATCGGAAACCCGTGGATGGAGCCCCAGCCGGTCACCATCGATGTGCCGTAGACCTGCTTGTACTCGTCGAAGCGCGAACCATCGAGGATGCGTGCCAGGACTTCACGCATGTCCATCGGGATCTTCAGGTCGCGGGGGATGATCCCCAACAGGTGGTCGGGGTCGTGAACCGGCTCGTCGGCCGGCATCGACGGTCCCGGCCCGGCCTTGCGGTGGTTGAGATGAGCGACGATCTGGCGGCCCATTCTCAGGGCGTCGTGCTCGTCCTGGGCGAAGTAGTCGCCGAGACCGGAGATGCGTGAGTGCATCTCGGCGCCACCCAGCTCCTCATCCGTCGACTCCTCCCCGGTGGCCATCTTCACGAGAGGTGGGCCGCCCAGGAAGACCTTGGCCGCCTCCTTCACGAGCACGGCGTAGTCGCACATCGCGGGAACGTACGCACCGCCGGCGGTCGAGTTGCCGAAGACGAGAGCGATCGTCGGGATTCCCCTGGCAGACATGTGGGCGAGATTGCGGAACCATTTCCCACCGGTGAGAAACACCTCGGCCTGATCGGGCAG
>CBDTYK010000175.1:0-4410 GCA_965364595.1 uncultured bacterium | reverse complement strand
ACGAGGATTCGCCGATGGCGACCGCCGCCCAGGTCCTCGCCCTCGACCCCCTCCCGGTCTTCGTCAGCTTCCAATGAAGACGTCGCACGTCTCACGTCCCACGCTCTCGTTCTTCTTGTTCTCGCAGGTCTGTCGGTTGGTTGCTCAACGGTTGCAGACGCCGGCGATGCGCCGGTGCTCGTCGTGTTCGTTGGAGATGAAACGATCGGTTCGGTCGACGCGAGTTCCTGGTGCCGCGCCTCGATGGGTGTCGACGCATGCGTTGCAGCCGATGGCGCCGTTTCGGAGTTCGACGTTGCATGCAACGCCGACGTTCAGATTGAACCTGTCGGACAGGGCTGGCGACTGGTCGAGTCGAACGTGCTGGTCGAAGCATCTGGCGGAAGGTGGTCGATCGGTGCGGCCGAAGGAGACGTCCTCATCGACATGGACGCACCAAGGGTCGAAGCATCGTGGTTCTTCACCATCCGACGTGCCGACTGCTGAACGTGCAACTTGAAACGTGGAACGTGAAACGGGTTCCTACATCAACCGGAGGCGGGTCCAGGAGCGCTTGTTGCAGGCGGGACAGACGAGGCGGTGGTTGTATTCGCGCCGGGGGATCCACAGGCTGAACCGGAGGATGCGTCCCAGGGCGTCGAGGATGCCGACGTCGGTCGTCTCCCCGCAGCGGGCGCAGTCGATCTTGACGGGACCGTGGCCCTCGGCGTCGTGGGAGTAGAGCGCGTCCTTGCCCTCGCCTTTCGGCGTCGGGCCCGAGCGGCCACCGGAGAACAGCGATCGCTTGCCGTCGTCAGCCATGGTCCACCTCCTCGGTGATCTGACGATAGGCGCCCGCCGGCTTCGATGTCGACGCATGCGAGAGAACCGACAGCCCACGTCCCGGCGCTTCGGCCACGCGCACCGACTTCGGGATGGGCGGGTCGAACACGTGGAGGTCGTGGTTCGATTTGAGCGTGGCGACGACCTCCTGACCGAGGTTGGTCCGGGAATCGAACATCGTGATCACGACCCCGGCGACCCGCAGATCGGGATTGGTGAACTGCTTGACCTCCTCGACGGTCTCGAGGAGCTGGCCGACCCCCCGATGTGACAGGGTCTCCGCCTGCACCGGGATGAGCACTTCGGCTGCGACGGTGAGCGCATTGATGGTCAGGATGCCCAGCGACGGAGGACAGTCGATCATCACGTAGTCGTAGTCGTCGAGGTGACCCCGCAGCGCCCGCTGGAGGACGAATTCCCGACCGGTCCTGGTCAGGAGATGCACCTCGCTGCCGGCGAGATCGATCGACGAGGGGGCGAGGTCGATGCCGTTCGACTCGTACAGGATCTCGGTGATCTGCGTGCGGCCCATCATCACGTCGTGCATCGAGGGCTCTGGTTCCTGTTCGACCCCCATGGCGAATGTCAGCGAGGCTTGCGGGTCGAGGTCGATGGTGAGGACCGAACGTCCACGCTCCACGAGACCTGCGGCGATGGCGTGGGCGGTGGTGGTCTTGGCGACCCCACCCTTCTGGTTTGCGACAGCGATCACGCGTGCGGCCATGGCGTGAGTCTAGGAAGGGCCTCGGGACACGAAATCAGGGGGCGGGAGCGTCGTGAATCGGCTCATCGGGCAACGGCTGGAGGCGCTTTCGCTGCCGTCTCCGACTCTTCTCGGGAACGAGGTGGCGCATCGAGTCGAGCTTGCCGAAACACAGGAGCCGGTCGTCGGCCTCGAGAACGCGGTCGTTCCGGGGATTCGGGATGACCTTCGTCCCGCGAGTGAGCGTGAGCGCCGTGATGTCCTGATCTCGGAGTCCCGACTCGGAGATGGTCTTGCCGACCAGGTCGGTGCCTTCGCGGATCAGCAGCTCGGCGACGCCGTACCCGGTGCTGACGGTGAGGCGCTGGCGTACGTCGAGTTCGGGGAAGGCCACCTGATCGGCGATGTAGTCGACGATCGAACCGGCGATGTCGAGGTCCGTGGCGGTCTCGATCCCTTCGAGGCCGGGGGAGGAGTTGACCTCCATGACCAGAGGACCGTCGTCGCCTTCGAGCATGTCGACTCCCGCCACCCGCAGGCCCATGATCTGGGCTGCCTGGACCGCGACCTGTTCGAACTCCGGGTCCAGCGTGATCGCTTCGGTGGTCCCTCCACGGTGGACGTTGGATCGGAACTCGTCTCCCTGCGCCCTGCGTCGCATCGCCGCCACCACCCGATCGCCGACGACGAGTGCTCGGACGTCGCGCCCCTTCGATTCTGCGATGAAGCGCTGGATGAGCACGTTCTGACGGGCACTCTGAAGCGTCTCGATGATCGCCTCGGCGACCTTGGTGTCCGGTGCGAGGATCACGCCGATGCCCTGGGTGCCCTCGAGCAGCTTGATGACGACCGGGGCTCCGCCGACTCGGTCGATGGCGGCCAGGACGTCCTGGCGGTCACGCACGAAGGTCGTGGCCGGGATGCCGATGTCGTGACGAGACAGGATCTGGATCGAGCGGAGCTTGTCGCGCGAGTTGGCGATGCCGGCGGCCGTGTTCGGGGTGTAGACGTCCATCTGCTCGAACTGGCGGACCACCGCCAGACCGAAGAACGTGATGGAGGCGCCGATGCGCGGGAGCACGGCGTCGTATTCGCTCAGTTGCTTCCCTCGGTACTGGAGGTTGGGCTCTTCGCCTGCGAGGTCGATGGCGAACCGCAGTGTGTTGAGGATCCGCACCTCGTGTCCGCGGTCGAGCGCGGCCGTCTTGAGACGTTGTGTGCTGTACACGTTCGGAGCGCGAGAGAGGATGCCGAGCTTCATCGAGATTGCCTTTCGGTTCGAGCGATCAGCCTATGGGTGAACCGCTGCTCGTGTCTCGGAATCGGGGAGCTGGTTCGGCGGTTGGACCGGAGGACGCAAAGGAGAACAGATGGCAGAGCGAGGTCGGGTCCGGGTCGAGGTGGGACAGAAGCGAGTGCGGGGGATGGTCAGCGGTGAGGTGGTGGTCGAGACGACGGCGCCGCTGTTGGTCTGGGAACAGCCGTCCTACCCCACGTATTACTTCCCTGCGGACGGGATTCGCGCCGATCTGCTGGTCGACGCCGGCGAGACACGTCGAAGCCCGTCTCTCGGCGCTGCGAAGGTGTATTCGCTCGCGACCGATGAGCTCGAGATCGACGATGCGGTGCTCGGCTACGACGACTCTCCGATCGAGGAGATCAACGGAACGTTCCGGGTGGAGTGGGATGCGATGGATCACTGGTTCGAGGAGGATGAGGAGATCTACGTCCATCCCCGCGACCCGTACAAGCGGATCGATGCGCTGAAATCGAGTCGCCATGTCGTCGTCTCCATCGACGGGATCGAAGTGGCGAACTCGACGAGTCCGGTGGTCTTGTTCGAGACCGGTCTCCCGCCCAGGTACTACCTGTCGAAGACCGACGTTCACATGGACCTGCTGATGCCGTCGGAGACGTCGACCGAGTGCCCGTACAAGGGCACTGCCGAGTACTGGTCGGTCGAGATCGGCGACAGCGTCTACGAGGACCTCGTGTGGAGCTACCCGTTCCCCGCGAGAGAGTCGGCGCCGATAGCCGGCATGGTGTGCTTCTACAACGAGAAGGTCGACATCACCCTCGACGGTGAGCCGCTGGAGCGCCCGAAGACCATCTTCTCCTGATCCTTGTGACGTGATGCCCTGGCCGATGCTTCGAGAGAGGCGCATTGTGGGGTGGTCAGGATTCGAGGGTCCCGCGAGGGAGGAGGTCGTCCGATGCTGACGATGAACGAGGCTGCGTCCGCGTTCTTGGCGAACAAGCGGATCGCGGTCACCGGTGTGTCGAGGAACCCCCAGGGTCACGGGAGCAATGCGGTCTACCAGCGGCTCCGTAGCCGCGGCTATGACGTGTTCGCCGTCAACCCGAACGCCGAGACGGTCGAGGGTGACCCGTGCTACCCGAATCTGAAGTCGATCCCCGACGGGGTCGATGCGGTCGTGATCGCAACGAACCCCGAACGTGCCGGTGCGGCCATCGCCGAGTGCGCCGAACTCGGGATCAAACACGTGTGGATGCATCGAGGGCCGGGGCAGGGCAGCGTCGATCCGGACGCCGCGAGGTACGGCCGGTCGGTCGGGCTCGAGGTCATCGACGGCGGATGCCCGTGCATGTTCGCCGAGACTGCCGATGTGGGACACAAGATCATGAAGTTCTTCATGAGCCTGAGTGGCAACGTTCCGAAGCGGATCCCGCCGGCTCAGAGGGTCACTGATGCCCAAGGCTGATCTCAAGTCAGGTGGGGTCGTCGGCTTCTTCTTGCTCGCCGTGGTGATCGTTCTCGCGATCCGGGCGTGGCGTCCCGCGGCATGCTGTGCGGAATCGGGGACCGAGAGGTGTCACTGCAGCGAAGCTGCTTGACCGAGCGCGAAGGCCCGAATCTGTCAGGG
>CBDTYK010000174.1:0-4418 GCA_965364595.1 uncultured bacterium | reverse complement strand
GAGCATCAGCCCGCGGCCCCGGACCTCATGAATCATGTCCGACTTGATGGCTTTGAGTCCATCGAGGAAGTAGGCGCCGAGCTTCTCGGAGTTCTCGATCATCCCTTCCTCGACGAGGACTCGAAGTGCCATCCGGGCGACCGCGGCACCCAGCGGGTTGCCACCGAACGTGCTGCCGTGTTCACCCGGTTTGAGGATCCCCAACACGGCGTCGTCGGACAGCACGGCCGACACCGGGTAGAAGCCACCGGAGAGCGCTTTCCCGATCAGGGTCACGTCGGCTTCGATGCCCTCGTGCTCTTCGGCGAGGAGCCGGCCTGTGCGCCCAAGCCCGGTTTGGATCTCGTCCAGGATCAACTTGATCCCGCGTTCGGTGCACAGTCGACGAACCTTCGGGAAGTAGCCCTCGGGAGGGATGATCACTCCGGCCTCGCCCTGGATGGGCTCCACGAGTACAGCCACCGTTCGATCGGTGACTGCCGCCTCGAGCGCGGCGAAGTCGCCGAACGGAACGACCCTGAAGCCCGGCGTGAACGGCCCGAAGCCCTTGCGGGCTGTCGGGTCGGTGCTGAAACTCACGATCGAGATCGTTCGTCCATGGAAGTTGTTGGCGCAGACGATGATCTCGGCCTGGTCGGCGGGCACTCCGCGTTCCTCGTATCCCCACTTCCGCACGGCCTTGATCGCCGACTCGACGGCTTCGGCGCCGCTGTTCATGGGAAGGATCCGATGCGATCCGGTCAACTCGGCGAGGTCCTCGTACAGCAGCGCGAGCTGGTCGTTGCGGAACGCCCTCGAGGTGATCGTGATCCTCTCCGCCTGATCGATCATCGCCTGGCGGATGCGTGGATGGCAGTGCCCCTGATTCACGGCCGAATAGGCCGCGAGACAGTCGAGGTAGCGCGTGCCGTCGACGTCCCACACCCAGACGCCCTCGCCACGGCTCAGGACCACATCGAGAGGGGAGTAGTTGTGAGCGCCGAGTTGCTGCTCGTGGGCGATGAGTTCGGCTGACGACGACATGCGGACTCCTATCTGCAACCGAAGTGGACCTGTTCGGTTCGGTGACGACGGTTCCTCGCTGATGGGTTGGTGTCGCTCATCGACCCGGCGAGCAGCGTGCACACGAACGTCGTTTCACATCACCTCGAACCGTAGCGTCCCCTCGAGTGTGTCTGGTTTGATCATCGGACACCTCTCCGAGGTTCAGGCTTCCCGAATGGCGCGCCGGGCAGTGTTTGCGTCTGCCGGCCGCCGTTGTGAGGATGAGGAGGCGAAGCCGCGCCGGAGATTCGTGACTGGTGGGCTCGCGGCAGCCGACGGTCAATCGACTCCGAAACGCTCTCGGTACATGTCGGCGAAGTGGAGGTAGTGGCCGACTCCGTCGTCCTGGCTCTTGATCTCTTCGGGCCGGAGATCGCGGATCGGCTTCGCCGGCGTCCCGGCTGCCAACGTCCACGGCGGGATCTCCTTGCCCGGTGTCAGCATGGACCCGGCGGCAAGCCAGGCGCCCTCCCCGAGGGAGGAGCCGTTGAGCATGATGGAGCCGATCCCGACGAGGCAATGATCGGCAACGGTCGCCCCGTGCACGACGGCAGCATGCCCGACGGTCACCCGCCTCCCGATCGCAGCCGGATAGCCCTCATCGGTGTGGAACACACAGTTGTCCTGCACATTCGATTCCGCCCCGATGGTGATCGTCTCGTACTCGGCTCGCAGGACGGCTCCGAACATGATCACAGCGCGCGGCTGGACGGTGACTGCACCGTAGATCTGTGCTGACGGTGCAACGAACGACGACGGATCGATGTGTGGAATCGACAGCATCGCCGGACCCTACCTGCAACTCCGAGTCGCGCAGGCGGGCCGGCGGAGGCCGTTTGCCCCTACTGACCGTCCGCTCGCCACCAGTACGTTGAGCTTTGGAGACTCGCCCGGAGGGGGAGACGTTGCATCGGCTTGTGATCGTGGCGGTCGCGGTGGCTCTGATCGCCGGCTGTACGGGTGGCGACAGCACGTCCACCACCTCAGCGTCGACGGTTTCTTCCACGTCGGTCGAGACGACCGTGACGTCGACTTCAGCACCGCCCCGGATCGAGCTG
The DNA here is from genome assembly GCA_965364595.1 of uncultured bacterium. Lineage (GTDB taxonomy): Bacteria > Actinomycetota > Acidimicrobiia > Spongiisociales > ZC4RG35 > JAHEDH01. Next base: position 2,316 of record CBDTYK010000174.1, on the reverse strand, counting down.
CGCCCCCGCACGGTTGCGCCGTTCGCGACTCTGGATCTCGTTCCACTCGCGGTCGAGGGTGACCCCTATCCGGGACCGGCATGGCCGACCAACCTCGACGGAGTGATCCGCCAGCCATGGACCATCCCAAGTGACCAGGCGGCGGCTGCTCTGCTCGAAGACGGTTTCGTGGTCGTGCCCTCCAGAGGCGAGCTGTTCCATCCGCTCTATCAGAGTTACGAGGCCGAACAGGTCTGGTTCGTCACCTCCGACGTCGGCTACCACTTCTGGCACCTGGCCTTCGACAAGGTGCTTCGCGAGGTCGAGACCGAATACCTGCTCCCAACCCTGGAGGACCTGGCGGCTGGATTGCTCGACGCCGCCCGGCTCCAACACGATGAGCTGTCCGGCACCACACTCGAGGAACCGGCAGATCGGGTGGTGCAACTGATGGAGGCTGCTGTCGTGCTGCTGGAGCGCGAGGCGGGATCGATCGGACCGCTCGCCTCACGGGAAGTGGAGCTGGCACGAGCGGCGATCGAGAAGACGACCTCGCCGGTCACCAGCTTCGCCGAGTGCATGCCGGCGATCTCACCCGCCAACTGTGTCGATTACAGCCTCTTCCGACCCCGCGGCCACTACACCCGGTCCGCCGACCTGGAGCGTTTCTTCCGAACCATGTCGTTGCTCGGCCAGTCCTCGTTCTTTCTCGGCGACCCCGATGCGGAGGACTGGGACCACCGCTCACTCCAGCTCGGGCTGCTCACGGCACGTCTCTTCGCGTTCGACGACGCGCTGGGAGACTCCTGGGCGACGATCTACGAGCCGACCGCCTTCATGGTCGGACTCGCCGACGACTTCACCCCCTTCGAGCTGCTGGAAGCAGCCGAGTCGGTCGCACCCGGCATCGTCGCCGACCCGACCGGAAGCGACGTCGAGACCATCGAGGAGATCGCCCGAGCGCTGGCTGCCACCCGCCCCGTGGAGATCGACCCTGAAGCGGCAGCCGTCCGGATCATGGGTGCCCGGTTCGTCATCGATGCGTTCGTGCTGGATCAGATGGTCCGCCCTCATGTGGGGACCCTGGAGGATCCCCGCCTGCTCGGTTCCCCGCTCGACCTGGCGGCTGCGCTCGGCTCGGAGCTGGCGTACACGATCCAGGATGAAGCGGGGGAGACCGGCTACGAGAACTACGACGCCCAACTCGACGAGATGACACGGCTTCTGAACGAGCGTTCGGGAGACGACTGGGCGGCGACCGTCTACGACGCCTGGCTGTGGGCGCTCCAACCGAAGCTGACAGAGCATGGAGAGCAGTTCCCGGCGTTCATGCGGGGCGGCGAATGGACAGCCAAGGATCTCCAGACGGCGCTCGGCTCCTACGCCGAGCTCAAACACGACACCATTCTGTACGCCAAGCAGTCGAGCGCCGCCGAAGGAGGGTTCACTCCGCTGGCGGAGCCGGCCCGGCACTGGGTCGAACCCGATCCGGTGGCATTCGCCAGGCTGGCCGCGGTCGCCCGCATGCTCCAGGATGGGCTGGCGTCGCGTGGTCTGATCGCTCAGGCACAGGACCGCCTCCTCACCGACCTCACCGAGACGCTCGAACGGCTGAGCGACATCGCCCGCGACGAGCTGGCCGGCCTCCCGATCTCGGACGCCGACAACCAGTGGCTCGACTCGATCGGCTCGGTCCTGGAGTCCCTCTGGTTCCAGAGCGCCGATCTCGACGCAGCATCGGGAGACGCCCCGAGCCCCGAAGACCAGGAGTCGGCGATCATCTCGGACATCCAGAGCTCGGCATTCGAGTACCTGGAGATCGGAACCGGGTGGGTGGATCGCCTGCTCGTGCTGGTCCCCAACGACTCGGGACGATTCCAGGTGGCCAGCGGTGCCGTCTACTCCTACTACGAGTTCGCCTGGCCGCGAAGTGACCAGCGTCTCACCGACGATGAGTGGCGGGAGATGTTGCGCAACGACGAGCAACCGCCCCGGCCCGGGTGGCAGCAGATCTTCCTGCCGGAATCCACTGGCGGGGAGGGGCTCCTCGACCTCGGTGGCGGCTTGTTGTGCATCGATGTGGCCGCCGCCGGCTATCAGCAGTTCGAGTATGCAGTCGGCTACTGGCTCCGCGAGGGTCGCCCCGATCGGATGGACGCCGACCAGAACGGCATCCCCTGTGAGACGGTGTACGAACCCTTCGAGATCGAGTGGTTCTTCGAGGAGGCGAGACAGCTCGAGACCGGTCTCGCCTGCCGGGACCTCGCCGACGCGGCGGTGGAGTATCGCTCCGCTGTCGCTTACTGGCTGTTGGAGGAGACGCCCGATCCGGTCGAA
>CBDTYK010000173.1:0-4421 GCA_965364595.1 uncultured bacterium | reverse complement strand
GGCTTCGATGTGATCGACGGCCAACATGGCGAACCCGGTGTCATCGTCTTCATGGTCGGTCGGGATCAACGACTCGAGTCCCCGTCCCAGTCCCCCGCGTCGCTGACTCATCGCCTCAATCCTCTCTTCCATGCCGTGCTCGGAACTCTCGTGTGAGCTGCCGGTAGGCGATGCCACCTCGACTCATCGGGTCGAATGTCTCGATCGGCTCTCCATATGACGGTGCTTCGCTCAGACGTACCGACCGTGGGATCAGCGTGCGATACGCCTTGTCCCCGAAGAAGTCGTTGACCTGTTGCCGCACGTCCTTGGCGAGGTTGGTGCGGCCGTCGTACATCGTGAGCACCACACCCCCGAGCTCGAGTCCACGGTTCAGGTTGCTGCGTACCATCTCCACATTCGCCAGCAACTGGCTGAGTCCTTCCAGGGCGTAATACTCACACTGGATCGGAATCAGCAGCTCATCGGCGGCCGCCATGGCGTTCACCGTCAAGAGCCCGAGCGACGGGGGACAGTCCACGATGACGAAATCGAAGTCATGCGAGACGGACTCGAGCGCTGAACGAAGTCGCTGCTCTCGGCTGAACACCGACACCAACTCGATTTCGGCGCCGGCAAGGTCGATTGTGGCGGGTACCACGAAGAGGTCCCGGATGGCGGTGGGCTCGATGGCATCTTGGATGTCGGCCGACTTGAGGAGGACGTCATAGATGCTGAGCTCGATGGATCCCCGGTCGATTCCGACACCGGAAGAGGCGTTTCCCTGCGGATCGAGATCGATCATCAGTACGCGCTCACCTTGCAGCGCCAACCCGGCTGCGAGGTTGATCGAGGTCGTGGACTTGCCCACGCCGCCCTTCTGATTGGCGATGGCGACGATGAGAGGAGCGCCGTTCTCAGGTTGCGTCACGATGACTGCATGATAAGCAGCCAACGGTGCGATTCGAGGTATCTGGACTCGATTTCGATGGTGGTGTACCCGGGAATCTCGAGCCGATTGGTGGTGCTGCCACTCACAATCGCCATTCGACCGGCAAGCCGGCGAAGGTGGGGGAGCAATTGGTCCGGCGGCAGTGAGGCGCGCGAGACGACCACCTCTGCGCCGACGTCCATTTGGGTCACGTCCCGTTGCTCCACGACGACGTTCGAGCGGTTCAAGACCCGAATGGCCCTCCGAAGCAGGCGACATCGCCGTCCTGAGCGGTCGAGGAGGGTGAATCTGGTCTCCGGAAGGGCGATTGCCAGCGGAATCCCCGGCAATCCAACCCCCGATCCGACATCGAGGACCGTCTCGGGAGTCCAGTCGAGCGGTTGCAGGAAGGTCAGCGCGTCGGCCAGGTGCCGCTCGAACAGTTGGGACACCTCGTTCGGACCGATCCCACCGGCCTCTACCGCCTCGCCTGCGAGCCACTCGCGGTATACATCGAGCGATTCCAGTTGATCGGTGTCCAGTGGGAACCCGAAATCACTACTCAGTTTCGCCAATCGGTCGAGAGGTTCCACGTGAAACACGCTACTCGGGTCGGCCGCCGCTCAACCTTCATGTTTCACGTGAAACATGAGACAAGTCGACCGAATAGCAGAAAGGCACCGATCTGATCGGTGCCTTTCTGGCGGACGATGCGATTGAAGCGCCGGCTCAGAGCCTGCGTCTCAAAGAGCGCAGCTCATTCCTCTTCGTCGCTGCCAACCTGGGCGAGTACCACGTAGCGCTGCGGGGACTGGCCTTCCGAATAGCTCTTCACACCGGTTCGTTCGGCCGCCGCATCGTGGATCACCTTGCGATCACCAGCGCTCATCGGTTCCAGCGTGACTTCGCCGCCGTCTTCGAGCAGCTGGTCGATCAACTGATTGGCGTAGATCGCCAGTGCTTGACGGCGCCGCTCGCCATAGCCGGCGACGTCGAGTCGCAGGCGCGCCGACGACTGGGTCTGGCGCTGCAGCACGGTCTTTGACAGTTCATGGATGGCTTCGATGGTCGACCCGCGCGGTCCGACCATGGCTTCGGTCTGAGGCCCGGTGACGTCGGCGATGATGACCTCATCGTCGACCCGGACGGCGACCGATCCCTCCAGCCCGAACGCTGAGACCAGTCCCGTGAGGAACTCTTCGACCACTGGTGCCTGTTCTTCGATGTCCACGTCTGGCTTCTCCTCGCGTTGGCGGGGTTTTCTGTCTGAACCGGACTTGTCGCCACTCGACTGCTTGCGGCCTCCGCCCTTGCGATCGCCGGGCTGCTTCGACGACGACTGGCGTCCGCCCCGATCGCCGTCCTGCTTGCGCCCCTGCCCGCGCCCCTGGTTGCCGTCGCTGCGGTTGTTGCGGTCGTTGCCACCGTCTCCGCCACCCTTCTTGCGGCGTCGACGCCGCTTCCGGTTGCCTTGCGGCTTGGGTTTGACCTTGACGATCGCGTCCTGGCCACCGAATCCGAGAAAGCCCTTCTCGGGTTCCTGGATCACCTCGACGTCGACCTGATCGCGACTCGATGCACCCAGTTCTTTCATGGCAGCTTCGATCGCGATGTCCGTGGACTTGCCACGTACTTCGACCCATTCCATGGTGTTCATCTCCTCCTGCGGCGTTGCTTCTTCTGCGACACGGGATGCGGTTTCGAGCCCTTGGCACTCGACCCGTTGTCGCCGTTGTCATCGCCATCGTCGGGTTGCTTCGACGATCCACCGCCACCGTCGCTCGACGGGGGAGTGGGTCGTCCATCGATGGCAAAGAGTGCAAACTGCTGTCCGACCCGGAAGAGGTTGGAGGTGGCCCAGTACAGCACCAGGCCGGCAGGGAAACCCCACGAGATCACGCCGATGAAGAGCGGGAGTCCACGGGTGATGAGCTGCTGGGTCTGCTGTTGCTGACGCTGCTGCTGGGTGAGATCGGTCTTCTTGGTCTGGCCGCGCTGGGCGTGCCACTGCTGGAAGTACTGCGATGCCACCATCAACACCAGCATTCCAATATATGGAAGAGCTGACAGGCCGCCGGCGGTGATGCCCTCGCTCATGTTGAGACCGAGTGACATCCCGAGAAAGTCGATGTCGTTGCGCTCGACTGCCGCCCGGAGCGCGGTTCCGGCGTGGAGGATCGGCTCGGCGTCGAACTCGGCCAACTGGTTGTTGGCGGTCCATGAGATGTTTCGCAGCACCCGGAAGAGCGCAAACCAGATCGGGGACTGCACCAAGATCGGGAGCAGACAACCACCCGGAGTGGCGCCAGCCTCACGCTGAGTGCGCATCAGCTCCTTCTGCATCATCTCGGGGTCGTCCTTGAACTCCTTCTGGATCCGCTTGATCTCTGGCTGGATCTCCTGGAAGGCACGGGTCGCCCTGGTCTGACGGAGCGTCAAGGGGAAGAGGATGAAGTTGATCGTCAGGGTCAACATGATGATGTTGATGCCGAACGACGGGATCAGCTCGTAGAACCGCTCGAGGCCGAAGGCCAGCAGTTCCTGCAGGCTGCGGAACAGATCTCCGAGAAAGCTCATTTCATCTCCATGCGGGTCGGCACCGGGTCATAGCCGCCCGGGTGCATCGGATGACACCGGCCGATACGACGAAGGCCCATCCACGTCCCACGGAAGAGTCCATGGACCTGGAGGGCCTCGGCGGTGTAGGCGGAACAGGTGGGGGAGAAGCGACAGTTGCGACCGAGCATCGGGCTGAAGAGCCGCTGATAGGCGCGAATCAGCCAGATGGCGGGGGTCGCCGGGCTGAAGCTTCGCTGGTCGTTCACGTCTGTCTCCCGTTGGGTCGCACTGCGGCCACGATCGCGGCCACGAGCTCGTCGAAGGGCACGGTGGCTGCGGCTGCGGTCGGCACGATCACGTAGTCGGATGCAGGATCGAGGTTCGCGTCGGCCGCCGCCGCCCGGATTCTGCGCTTCACCCGATTCCGAGTGACAGCGTTTCCCAGGCGACGCCCTGCCACGATCCCAAGACGAGGATGGTCGAGGTCGGTGGCGAGGCGGATCACGGTGACCGGCCCTGACTTCGTGCGAACGCCAGCTCGCATCACGCGGGAGAACTCCCGGGACGATTTCAGGGATTCGAGCGCTCGAATCAGGCGGCGAGCCGCTTGCGACCCTTGTCCCGGCGCGACTTGATGATGGCGCGACCCTGCCGAGTGCGCATCCGGTGCCGGAACCCGTGGCGTCGCTTCCGACGACGGACCTTTGGTTGATATGTTCGTTTCATGATGAATCTTCCGCGATGGAGGGTGTCAGGGCGTGTCTCTTACAGGCGGAGACTGACGCAGAAAGGCTACGGGCCACCCCTGCCCCTTGTCAAAGCGGGATTCAGATCGCGACAATCTCTCCAAGCTCGCGAAATCTCGCGAAAGGCCGTTTTGCCACTCCGAGCCGTCTGGGGGACTCCCAACCACGGTGTGACAGGGAGGAAAAGCTCCTATCAGCACTGGCTG
>CBDTYK010000172.1:0-4424 GCA_965364595.1 uncultured bacterium | reverse complement strand
CCAGGACGACCCGGAGTGGTTCTGGGATGCTGTCGTCGACTACCTAGGCATTCCGTTCTCGCAGCCCTACCGGTCCGTGCTCGACTCCTCGGCCGGTGTGCAGTGGGCCCGCTGGTTCATCGGCGGCCAGATCAACCTCTCGGAAGCCTGCATCGACCGATGGGCGGCGATCCGACCCGACGACATCGCCGTCATCGCCGAACACGAAGACGGGACCTCCGAGCAACTCACGTTCTCCGAACTTCTCGACCGCACCGCACGACTCGCAGGCGGCCTCAGGGATCTGGGTGTCGGAGTCGGCGACGTGGTCGGCGTCTACCTGCCGATGACTGCCGAGGCCGTCATCTCACTGCTCGCGGTCGCACGGGTGGGTGCGGTCTTCGTCCCGATCTTCTCGGGCTATGGCGTGGACGCCGTTGCGACACGGATCGAGGAACCACGACCCGCCGCCCTGATCTGCGCAGACGGATACCGGCGCCACGGCCGTCTGGTCCAGATGAAGGAGATCGCCGATCGGGCGATCGAAGAAGTCGGCGGCGTACCGGCCGTGATCTGGGCCGACCTCGCCGGACGGCCCGACACGCCGATCACCCCAGGCAGGGATCATCGATGGGAGGACGTTGTCGAACGTTCCGACCCGATTTCCGCCGAACGCACCGACACCGAGTCGCCCGTCCTGCTCGCATACACGTCTGGGACGACCGGACGGCCGAAAGGCGCCGTCCACACCCATGGCGGGCTCACGGTGAAGCTGGCACAAGAAGGCGCCTTCCAGGCCGATGTCCACCCTGGCGATCGGATCATGTGGGCCACCGACATGGGATGGATCATGGGTCCGTGGATGGTGGTTGCCGGTCTCGCCAACGGTGCCACGGTCGTCACGTTCGATGGAGCTCCCAACCACCCAACCCACGACCGCCTGTTCGAGATCGTCGCGAAGCACCGGCTCAACTTCCTCGGGATCTCGCCGACGTTCATCCGATCGATCCAGCCGCACGGAGCCGCTGCGATCACCCGCCATGATCTCTCCACGTTGCGGGCCTTCGGCTCGACGGGCGAACCCTGGAATCCGGACCCGTGGTGGTGGCTGTTCTCAGAGGTCGGGCGGGAGCGGATCCCGATCGTCAACATCTCCGGCGGAACGGAGATCGGCGCCTGCATCCTCAGTGTCAACCTGCTGCAGGGGCTCAAACCGGTCTCCGTCGGCGGACCATCGCTCGGGATGGCGGCCGAGGTCCTGGACTCTGAAGGACGCCCGGTGCGCGACGCAGTCGGTGAACTCGCCGTGATGAAGCCGTGGCCCGCGATGACACGCGGGTTCTGGGGCGACCCGAAACGGTACCTGGCGACCTACTGGTCCCGATTCGACGGTGTGTGGGTGCACGGTGACTGGGCTTCCATCGACGAGGACGGCTTCTGGTATCTGCACGGGAGATCCGATGACACGATGAACATCGCCGGGAAGCGCATCGGGCCTGCCGAGATCGAGTCGGCTGCCATCGCTCTTCCCGAAGTGGTCATGGCGGCAGCGATCGGTATCCCCGACGAGATCAAGGGAGAGGCGATCGCGGTGTACGTGGTCCCGGCGCCCAACATCGACGTCTCCGCCGAAGATCTGACAGGGATGGTGTCCGACTCGATCGTCGAGATCCTCGGGAAGTCGTTCCGCCCCAAGCACGTACGGGTCGCAACCGACCTGCCCCGGACGCGCTCGGCCAAGCTGGTGAGGAGGGCGGTCAAGGCGCTGGCGCTCGGCGAGGACCCCGGTGACCTCTCGTCGCTCGAAAACCCCGACTCGCTCGACCAGATCTCGCCGCTGACATGAAGTGGTCTCCGAGCCAGTACCTGCGGTTCGCCGATCACCGGCTCAGGCCGGGCCTCGAGTTGCTGGCACGCATCCCCGACATCGATCCCGGTGTCGTGTTCGACCTGGGGTGCGGACCGGGCAACCTCACACGAGAGATCGTCACCAGGTGGCCCGAAGCGCGGGTGGTCGGCGTCGACTCGTCGGTCGAGATGATCTCGAAGGCCGAATCCGAGGTCTCCGACGTCGAGTTCGAGGTCGGCGACATCGAGACATGGACGCCGGAGCACGAGGTCGACGTCATCTTCTCGAACGCGACGCTCCACTGGTTGGACCACCACGGGCGGCTGTTCCCGCGCCTGTTCGACTTCCTCCGTCCCGGCGGGGTGCTCGCCGTACAGATGCCGAACAACTGGGCGGCGCCGACGCACACCGTGCCCAAGGACGTTCTCGCCGACAGCCGCTGGTCGGAGGAGGTGAGGCACCTGCTCCCGATCGATCGGGTTGACGAGCCGGGCGAATACCGCAGGTGGCTGATCGACGCAGCATCGTCCTTCGACATCTGGCAGACCACCTACTACCAGGAACTGTCCGGCGAAGACCCTGTTTGGGAGTGGACGACCGGGTCGCTGCTCAGGCCGGTGATCGCCGCACTCGGAGGCAACGAGTTGGAGGACTTCACCGCTGCGGTCAAGGCCGGCTACCGGGACGCCTATCCCCCGGATCACACGGGCACGGTGTTGCTTCCATTCCGTCGGCTGTTCCTGGTCGTGGTTCGCAAACCGTCCGAGTGACCGTTCACTCGAGCGTGAATCCGTACCGGTACGGGACGATGATCCGCTCCTCGATGAACCCGAGGCTCCGGTAGAGGTCCACCGCGCCGTGCGCGTCGGCGCGTACGGTCAGGTGCACCGCCGGCACCCCGACGGCGGCGAGTTCTCTGCAGACGTCGGCGACCAGCGCACGAGCGAGCCCGCGGCCGCGAGCATCCGGCTTCACGCCGAGAAAGCCGATGTATCCGGTGCCATCCGCCTGGATCTCGTATGCGACGTATCCGGCGGTCGATCCGTCGAGTTGGGCGGTGCGAATCCTCGTGCCCCCTGCGACAACCAGTTTCGCTCCCGGCGTGTGGGTCCCTGCGAAGAGCTCGTCGTGCAGGTCCACGACGGCCTCGGCGCGGGCATCCGTCAACGGTTCCGTCGTCGAGATTCCATGGGCGACCAGATCGGCCCTCGACAGCACCGACGACGGCGTCCCCTCTGTGAAGCCGAGTCGAGCAGCGGTCGATCGGAGCATCTCGTTTCGGCTGTCCGGGGCGAGTTCCTCTTCGTCGAAGAGGGCACCGAACCGGTCACGAGCCTCCGAGAGCAATGCGAGGGCGGCTTCCTCGGTGTCCGCCCACGGACCGATCCACCACACCCGGCGCAAATCGTCGTCGATGTCTGCGAGCAAGACCCCGGCGAGCTCGTCTCCGATGAGAGCGACGAGCAGTCGATCTGCCCACGCCTCTGCCTCGGCGAACTCGTCGAGAAGCGTGTCCGGATCCACCCCGACGTAGGTCACATGGCGCCCTGGATCGGCCTGGGCATCAGAGACGTAGGAAACCACGGACGGGAAGCGCTCCTTTCCGGCCGTGACCACCCGCAAGGCGGTGGCGTTCACTTCTCGATCGGCACCCGCACTGCGTTCCCGTACTCGGTCCACGAGCCGTCGTAGTTGCGTACCTGTTCGTACCCGAGGAGGTATGTCAGCACGAACCAGGTGTGCGACGACCGCTCTCCGATCCGGCAGTATGTGATCACGTCGTCGTCGGGTTTGAGGCCCGCACCCTCCTCGTAGACACCCTTGAGTTCTTCCACGGTCTTGAACGTGCCGTCATCGTTCGCCGCCTGCTTCCACGGGACGTTGGCGGCGCCCGGCACGTGACCTCCACGCAGGGCACCCTCGTTCGGGTAGTCGGGCATGTGAAGCCGCGTCCCGTTGAACTCTTCGGGTGATCGAACGTCGACGAGTGGCAGCCCGGCCTCGGAGTGTCCGACCGTGTCGGGGAGGAAGGCGCGAATCACCGAGTCGTCCCGCTCAGGAACCGGATACTCGGCCGGCTCGGGCTCGGGCTTCTCGATCGTGAGATCTCGGCTCTCTGCCACCCACTTGGCTCTTCCCCCGTTGAGAAGCCTCAGGTCCTGGTGACCGAACAGCGAGAAGACCCACAGGGCGTACGCGGCCCACCAGTTGTTGTTGTCCCCGTAGAAGACGACGGTGGTGTCGGGCGAGATGCCCCGGGACGATGCCAGTTCGGCGAACTGCTCGGCGTCGAGATAGTCACGGACCACGTCGTCGTTGAGATCGTTGTGCCAGTCGATCTTGACGGCGCCGGGGATGTGGCCGGTGTCGTACAGCAGCACGTCCTCGTCGGATTCGACGACGACGACGCTCGGATCATCGAGATGCTCGGCGAGCCAGTCTGTCGACACGAGCCTCTCGGGGTGGGCGTACTGCGTGAACCGTGGATTCGGGTCGGTTGGTGCCGGCATGACGACTGTTCTCCTCGTTGAGTGCTCTCCCCGACGTTAACCAGACCTGGTTGCGAGGGCATTCCGGTCTGACGCCGCACGCCACA
>CBDTYK010000171.1:0-4426 GCA_965364595.1 uncultured bacterium | reverse complement strand
ATGCTCGTCTTCGGCATGGTCGCCGCTGCGGCTGCGATGCTGCTCGGATCGGTGTTCTCGAACGATCAGCAGGCAGGGGGTATAGCCGTGGTGCTCGGACTGGGGCTTGCGGCACTCGGAGGGTCGATGGTGCCGGTGGAGATCTTCTCATCGACGATGCAGTCGATTTCGATGATCACACCGCACTACTGGGCGAACGACGCCTTCGCCGAACTCGTGAGACGTGAGGGCAGTGTCGCTGACATCCTCCCTCAATTGGGGGTGCTTGCGGCGTACGCGGCCGTCCTCTTGGCCCTGGCGACGTGGAGGCTGCAGCGGGTACTCACCCACTGAGCGCCCACAGCAGCCACACCGACCCCATGGCGACCCCGATGCCGAACTGTGCGGCGGAGGCTCGCAACAGTGCGGCCGTCGTGGCGAGTGCGGAATCGAACGCAGCTCGGGCGTCGCCGGTGTCGGCGATTCGCACGATCCATACGCCGAGCACGAAGCCGAGTGGGATGCCGATCACCGGGATCACGATCCCGACGCCGATCGCCAGCACGACACCGAAGATGGTGCCTCTGAGCGAGAGCCCCTGCGCCGCCGCCGACTTCTGGGGGATCCGCAGGCTCAGGTAGATCCCGGCTGCGAACAGGAGCGTGATCGCGGTCATGGCCACGACTCCGGCGGTGCCGAAGGAGGTGAGCAAGCCCCAGGCCAGGGTCGCGACCCAGACGAGCGCGAGCCCCGGCAGGAGTGGCACGATCGTGCCGACGACACCGATCACGATCACTCCGGCTGTCAATACGAACAGCACCGGATCACTCATGCGAGTCGGGCGGCACCTTCGGCCAGCGAACCGATTCGCCTTGCTACGGCGACGATGTCGGCAACCGGCGCGGCGAACGACTCACGCTCGTCTGCCGAGCCGTCGGCGATGCCGCGGTTCAACGCAAGGTCGAGCGCCGACCCGAACAACGGCTTCGCCACGCTCTCACCGGCCGAGACGCGGCCGTCGGCCAGCCACTCGGTGCCGGTCTGGAGGCAGTCCGAGACGAACTGCTTGCGATCGCCGTCGTATCCGTCCGTTGCGATCTGGGTCGCAACGATGAGATACGCCTCGAGGAAGGGTAGGAGTGCCCAGTGGGCACGCAGGAGGTCCGAATCGAGCAGGAGCGCCTCCCGTTCCTCGCTGAGCCGGGTCCGCCAGTTGCGGTCGATGGCGTCCATCTCGTCGATGATGTCGTGGCGGAATCGGGTCTTGTCGGCGAAGAAGAACTCGAATTTGAGCAGGTCACGGAGATGATCGACCTCGGCCCAGAACCCCTCGACGCCGGCGGCCGGATCCGAGTGCAGCAACGCCACCTCTGCGATGGCTCCCGGCACGAAGAAATGGACGACCGTGTTGCGGTAGTAGGCGGCCTCGATCGCCTGCTTCGGCGTCAGATGGAAGGTCTGCGGAGCCGTGCTGACGTCGACGGAGAGCGAACCGTGCTCGGACAGCTGCTGCAGGATCTCGGCGGTGACGGATTCCTCGTCGAACTGGATGGGTTCGGTGGTCGGCAGGTTGGACCTCCTGATCGCCCGGGTGACCCGCTGTGCAGCGTCGGTGAGCTGAGCTGCGTCGACGGACTCGCCCCGAGCCGCCAGGATCGCGATCGAGACGACCGCCGTCGGCGTGATCGGGGTGACCTGGCTGATCCGGTACATGACCTCGAACGCCAGCTTCCGCAGGTCGAGGTGGTCCTCGTCGATTCCGTCGGCGCCGAGCTCCTTGCGGATCGAGACCGGTTCCGCGAACCGAACGTGGATGTTGCCGTAGCGCGCCCGCAGGCTCATGATCTTGGCGACGGCCCACGAGGCGGTCTCTTTGTCCTTGGCGCCGCCGGTCGCTTCGGTGGCGTAGTCGGACACGTCCATGATCTGGTCGTACGCGATCGACGTCGGGATCAGGTACATGTCCTCGGCCTTGTTGCGCATGATGGACTCCGACACCCAGCTGAGCATCCCCATCTTCGGGGGGAGGAGCTTGCCGGAGCGCGATCGGCCGCCCTCGGTGTACCACTCCAGGGGAAAACGGTTCTCGACGAGGTAGTCGAGGTAGGCGCGCAGCACGAACTTGTACAGCTCGTTGTCCTTGAACGAGCGGCGGATGAAGAACGCACCGGTGTTGCGGATCAAGGGGCCGACCGGGAAGAAGTTCATATTGATGCCTGCTGCCGTGTGGTTTGGCGGCATGTCGTTCTCCCACAGCAGGAACTGGAGGGTGAGCCGATCCAGGTTCGAGCGGTGCGACGGCAGGAACGCGATCGGATACTGCTGCCCGAGCTCGGCGATCTGGCTGAGCTGGTCGGTGTCGTACTTGATCTCTCCGTAGCCCTGGCTGTAGACCCAGTGGATGAAGTTGGCCAGCAGATCGATCACGAACGGCTTGTGGGAGGCGGCGATCTCACGCAGGTAGTAGCGGCTTCGGGCGAGTGCCAGCTCCTGCGGAAGTCCGATTTCAGACGCCAGTTGCATGACACCATCGCGGAACTCGGAGCGATTGAGGATCTCCTCGTGGAGGAACTTCGGCACCTTGTAGCGATTGCCTCGGAGGTGGCGTTCCGCTCGCTCCAAGGCGCGATGTGCCCTGCGTGTGACGAAGTCGTTGAAGGTCGACGCTTCGACCGATGCATCGTGGGCGGCGTGCAGCTCTGAGGCCGAAGCGCCGGCGCCCGTCACGATCCGCACCCGGTGCGGGAACTTCGACAGGATGACGTGCTCGCGAACCGGATCGGGATCACGGGGGTCACCCAGCTTGAGGATGTCGACCAGGCTGACCGACCGACGGCCGCGGCGTTCGTTCGGGAGCCAGGCGATTCGGACCGGCACGACCCACGGGTCGTCACCCCGGTCGAGCCTGGCATGGAGGCGAGGGTCGGTTCGCTGCCCGACGTTGCGTCGTCGCGACGGGCGGATGGCGATCACGTCGGTGATGGATGCCGGCTCGGGCTGCCGCTCCACCCATGCTTCGATGATCCGATGCTCGAGCTTGGTCGTGGCATCGGCGAGGATGACGACCGGGCGCCCGACCTCGGCGATCGTGGGTTCGTCCGCCAGCTGTGTGGCGGGGTCTGCTGGCAGTCTCAACGTCATGGTTCGGCTCCTGAGGCGATTGTACGGAGAGTCGGGGACTCGCGCCCGGGGATGCTTCAATGCGTCCGATGCGGGCAGTCGTGCAACGGGTATCCGAGGCGTCGGTGGTGGTCGATGGCGAGACCGTTGGCGCCATCGAGCGGGGGCTCCTGGTCCTGCTCGGCGTGACCCATTTCGATTCCGAACACGATGCGCAGGCGGTCGCGGACAAGGTGGCTGGTCTGCGGATCTTCCCGGACGATGCGGGGCTGATGAACCGCTCGGTCATGGACGTCGGTGGGGCCTGTCTGGTGGTCTCGCAGTTCACGCTGTACGGAGCGGCGAAGAAGGGGCGGCGTCCGTCGTTCACCGCCGCGGCAGACCCCGGCATCGCCGAGCCACTCGTCGGCGAGGTGGTTCGGCGGCTCGAGGCGCACGGAGTGCATGTCGAGACCGGTGTCTTCGGAGCGATGATGGATGTCGCGTTGGTCAACGCCGGTCCGGTGACGCTGGTCGTCGAGTCGGTGGACGGGAAGATCCTGTGACGGTCACGCCGTCGCACGAAGCTTGGTGACCTGTTTCGGAGTGATGAGGATCACCATTCCGAGTGCCAGGAACCCGGATTCAGGATCGCCGAGCCCCCACCCCGAGGGGTACCCCACTGTGAGCGAAACGGCGGCGCCGATGATCAAGGCGACCATCGCAGCCAACGCCGCCTTGGCCGTGCGACGAGTGACCGCCGTCACCACGGCGATCACGACGAGCGCGATCGGGAAGTAGAGCGGCCAGGCAGCCAGCAGGATTCCCGCAGAGATACCCAACCCCTGGCCGCCCTCGAATCGGTACCAGACGTTGTAGATGTTGCCCGCCAACGCTGCGAGTCCCGCAGCCGCGCCTCCGACGGCGCCGGCCAGAGCGACGCCTGCGATCACCGCCGCCACGCCCTTGCCGATCTCGACGATGAGGATCGCAGCTGCCAGGCGTGTGCCGCCGAGCCGGCGGGCGTTGTTGGCCCCGGGATTCCCCGATCCGTCGCCGCGCAGATCGACGCCCGCGACGCGTCCGATCCAATCGGCAGTCGGAATCGATCCCAGGAGGTAGCCGGCGATCGCCGCGAGGATGATCATGGTTGCGAAGCCAGGAAGCGCTTGCCGGCCTCGCAATGACGAAGGAAGTCGCAGTTCGAGCAGGTTGCCGAGGGTGTCTCGCTGAAATCTTCGTTCACGATCCGCTCGGTCAAGGCATGGAGCCGCTGGTCGGCGGACATCATCCATGCATCGTCCACTGCGGTCCGGCGCTCGGTCAGTGATCCGCCGCCGAGATAGAC
>CBDTYK010000170.1:0-4427 GCA_965364595.1 uncultured bacterium | reverse complement strand
GGCCGAAGAAGGCGTCGAAGGTGCCTACCGACATCACCGAGGACCGGCTGCGGGAGATGTTCCTCCCGACCGGGTTGGTCGACGTCAAGGTCTGCGCCATCGACGCAACGTGGTCCGGCCTCAAGTTCGTGATCCGCAAGGAACTCCGCTGAATCCGTTCTTGTGACGGAAATGCGCGCAATATCGCCGTTTTCGTCACAAGAACGAGCCGGCAGCGCAAAGTGACCTCCGCCCCTCATACGGCGCGCGGCACAGCGAGACCATGAAGTCCGTCGAGAGGAGAAGCAGATGGCCGAATCCCGGCGTCACATCGACCCCCTGCTCGTGATGACACTCGGAGGCGCACTCGGCGGGCTGACGGGGTTCGCACTCTGGATGACCACTGACGTCTTCGTGTTCCTTCCGGTTTTCCTCGCGATCGGGCTCGTGACCGGTATCTCGATCGCGGAGTCTCGTCGCGAGAGATGACCACGCTGCATTCAGTGCTGGTCGTCGCGGCCGGCTCTATCGCCAACCTGGCGATCGCAGCGATGTTCGTTGCGAGGGTGAAGCGGCCCGAATGGGCGCGTCCGCTCGGCTTCTTCGGCACCGCGATGGCGCTCCCACTGGCCGCAGCCGGTCTCATCGCATGGCTCGAAGGGATGCATCCCTGGGATGTCGCGCTCCCACTGGTGTTCGTGGCGTTCGCAGTGATCGAGATGGGAGTCGACGTCGTCGCCGACTTCGACGTGCGCAGCTCGCGTTGGCTGTGGCCCTACCTGATGTCCTTCTACATCGCCCAATGGGCCGTCATCGGAGCGGCCTTCCGGGCCTCCGAAGCCGGCGGGGCGGCCGTACTCGTGACCTACTTCATCTGCCTGGCCGCCACCGCCTACTCGTATCGACGAGTCGGGCACGGCACCGGTGATCGAACGTCTCGCGAACGGTCCCGGTCGCTGGTGTGACCGTTCTTGTGACGAAAGCTGCGCTATTCCGCGCATTTCCGTCACAAGAACGGATCAGAGCTCGAAGTGGTGTGGAAGGAGATCGTCGAGGGTGTGCTCTCGGACCTCGCCGTCACCGGTTGTGACGAGGATTCGTTCGACCCCGAACTCGGACATGATCTGCCGGCACCGCCCGCACGGGTAGGCGCCGCTCACGGCCTTCGCATCGATGCACGCCACCGCCACGACCGGGATCGTGGTCATGCCCTGGCTCACGGCGAAGTTGATTGCGTTCGCCTCGGCGCATTGGGAGACCGGGTAGGCGGCGTTCTCGACGTTCGCGCTCGAGAACATCGCGCCCTCGGAGGTGAGCACCGACGACCCCACCCGGAAGTTCGAGTACGGGGCGTATGCCTTCAGCGCAGCCTTGCGGGCGGCCTCGACCAGTTCGGCGTCGCTTCTCATGCGTCGGCCAGGAGCGCGTCGACGAAGGCGTCGGGTTCGAACGGAATGAGATCGTCGATGCCCTCGCCGACTCCGATGAACTTCACGGGAAGGCCCAGCTCGGCCTCGATGGCGACAACGATTCCACCCCGTGCAGTTCCGTCGAGTTTCGTCAGCACGATGCCGGTGACCCCTGCTGTCTCCAGGAAGTGCTGGGCTTGGGACATGCCGTTCTGACCTGCCGTGGCGTCGAGGACCAACAGCACCTCCTTGATCGGCCCGGCCTCTCGTTCGACGACCCGCTTGATCTTGCCGAGCTCGCCCATCAGGTTCTTCTTCGACTGCAGCCGGCCGGCGGTGTCCACGATCACGACGTCCTTGCCACGGGCGCGCGCCGCCTGAAACGCATCGAATGCCACGGCTGCCGGATCGGAGCCTTCCTGGCCGGCGACGATGTCGACTCCTACTCGCTCGGCCCAGGTGCGCAACTGGGTATCGGCGGCAGCCCGGAACGTGTCGGCGGCCCCGAGCAGTGGTTCGGTCCCTCGAGCTTTCAGCTGGGCTGCGATCTTGGCGATCGAGGTGGTCTTCCCGGTGCCGTTGACCCCGACGACCATGATGACGGCCGGCTCGCCTTCGATCACGAGCTCGCGATGTTCTGCGGCGAGGGCGTGTCGGACCTCGAGGGTGAGCAGGTCTCGTGCCTCCACGGCTGACGAAGGATCGGCATCTCTGACCCGCTGGACGATCTCGGTGGAGGCCTTGACGCCAACGTCGGCACCGATGAGCGCCTCTTCCAGGCCGTCCCAGAAGTCATCATCGAGCTGAGATCTCGAGAAGACGTTTCTGAGTGCTCCGCCGAGCGACTGCCGGGTCTTGGAGAGACGATCGGTGAGGTCTTCGCCCGCAGTTCTCGCTTGGGCGATCTCTCGAGCCACCGACCCCGGTCGGCGACGCGTGGTCACGACGTACCCGGCGATGGCCAGGACGATCACGAGTCCGATGATGAGATAGATGACGGGGTCCACGCCGCTCCCTGTTGGATGCGACCGGAAGGCTAGTGAGCTGCTCGGGGCTGCGAATCAGCGTCGGAGGTACCTCGCCAGCAGCCGGAGCGGACGTCGAATTCTCACGTTGCGCAGGCCGATGGCGCGAGCGAGGAGTGACGATTGGACGTTGCCGATGTCGATCACTGCAACTCCGTCTTCGATCACACCGACCGAGAGACCCATCGAGGCGAGTCCAGCCGCAGCGGAACGTATGCGCCGGTTGGAGTCGCCTGGCAACGACGTGAGAAACGGAGTCAGTCGGGCAGTCTCGAACGAAAGATGAGAGCCGGAACCGCTGAGGTGTCCCTCTGCTGTTCCGGCTCGAATCGTCATGTCGGCGTCAGCGATGATCGCCGAACGAGTCATGTTCAGGACCGCTGGTCGGCGTCGGTGGTGGTGATGCGGAGCGTGCCGTTGAGACGCCACGTTGCGGCCGGGGCATCTGCTCCGGTGTCACGAGGCACGTCGACCGCCATGTCGACGAACTGGTAGTTGATGGCAGCTTCCTTGCCGGTGAGATATGACCACATGTCGCGGCCGAGATCGGTCCAGGTGGTGACCTGTGTGTTGGTGTCCATGTTCGACTCCTGTCGGTGTGTGGGCGCATGTGCGCTACGTTGCACCATGAGTACCCGGCCCGGGAGTCGCCAAACCTCAGACCGTCTGCGCGACCTCGGACATCGCCTTGGCGATCACCTTGGACGAGCCGCCCGGCTCCATCGTGACGCCATAGAGCACGTCACCACTCTCCATGGTCTGTTGTTGGTGGGTGACGATCATCAGCTGGGCGTTGTCCCGGAACGATGCAAGCAGCCGCAAGAATCGCCTGAGGTTGGCATCGTCGAGCGCTGCCTCGACCTCGTCGAGGATGTAGAAGGGGCTCGGGCGGGCTTTGAACACGGCGAACAAGAACGCCAGGGCGGCGAGCGAACGCTCCCCACCTGAGAGCAGGCTCATCTTCGCAACTCGTTTGCCGACCGGTTGGGCTCCGATCTCCACTCCCGACGTCATCGGGTCGTCGGGGTCGGTGAGGCTGAGCTTGCCCCGGCCGCCGGGGAAGAGCACGGCGAAGTTGTCCTCGTAGGCGGCGGCGATCTCGGTGTATGCCTCGAGGAACTGGTTGTGGATCTCGATGTCGAGTGCCTCGATGATCCGGCGGAGTTCCGAACGACTCCCTTCCAGATCCTCCAACTGGGCGGACAGGAAGGCGTGACGTTCCGACAACTCGGCATACTCCTCGGCCGCGAGCGGATTGATCGGTCCCATCCGCTTCAACTCCGCCTCTCGAGACCTCAACACGCCGGCCAGATCGTCGGACTCGATGTCTGGTCTCGGTGCTGCCATGGCCTCGGCTTCGGTCGCGTCGGCGTCTCTCCGCAGCCGCTCGGCCACTGCTTCGAACCGAACCCGAAGCTCCGCCGCTTCGACGGCCATCCTCGAGAGTCGACGTTCGGCGTCGTCCATCTCCGTCCGGTATTCGCGCTCGGTCCTGGTGAGCGCATCGAGCTTTCGTCCGGCCTCGCCCGCCTGTTCACGCAGCTCCGCCTGACGGCGGCGAAGGTCGTCGAGATGCACACCGAGGATCTCCAGCGCCCTCCGTGCCGACGCCTCGACACGTTGCAGGCGTTCGATCCGCTCCGGACTCTCATCGCTGGACGCTTCCTGATCGAGCAGTTCGGCAATCACCGAGATCCGGCTTTCGATCATCGAGCGACGGCTGGTCATCGACGTCACGTCCGTCTCGAGCGTCTGCCACTCGGCGCGTGCATCCTCACGGCGGCGGGCAATCTCGTTGCGGCGGGCGGTCAGCTCTTCCCATGCGCGCTGGCGTTCTGCTTCTTCGCCTTCGAGATTGGCGAGACGCTCGGTGAGGACCGCACGCTGCTGTGCCCGCTCGTCGATCGCGGCTCGCAGCGAGGCGAGCCGCTCGGTCAGGCGGGACAGTTCGGTTTCGGACTCGACGACGACGCGCTCGGAGCGTCCGAGAGAGTCGGTCGCTCCCGACAGGCGG
>CBDTYK010000169.1:0-4447 GCA_965364595.1 uncultured bacterium | reverse complement strand
AACGAGCTCATGGATCTGGCGAGCGATCCGATCGACGTCGTCGTTCACCAAGACCTCGTCGAAGAGCGCCGGAGCCAGCGCGATGTCTTCCCGTGCGCGCTCCAACCGCCGCTGCACTGCTGCAGGCTCGGTGTCGTCTCGTTCGACCAGTCGACGTTCGAGTTCTGAGAACGAGGGCGGGTTGACCCAGATGAGGAGTGCGTCGGGGAACAGCCCCCGAACCTGCCGAGCACCGTCGAGCTCGATGTCGAGGATCACGACATCACCTGAGGCCCGAGCATCCTCGATCGATGCGATCGGCGTGCCGTACAGATTCCCGCCGTACGTGGCCCATTCGATGAACTCGCGACGTTCGATCATCTGCTTGAACATGTCGGGATCGAGGAAGCGATAGTCGACCCCGTCGACTTCCCCGGGGCGCGGCTCGCGAGTGGTCGCCGAGACGGAGAACACGTAGTCGATGTCCTCGGCGAGGCGCTTGAGGATCGTGGACTTCCCGACGCCCGACGGCCCGGAAATGACGACGAGTGGCCGTTCAGCCGAACTCTTCGAGGAGACGCTCCCGCTGCTTGTCTCCGAGTCCTCGGATTCGTCGGTTCTCTGCGATCCCATGCGCCTCCATCAAACGCTTCGCCTTGATCTTGCCCGTTCCAGGCATGGACGACAACACGGCGAAGACCTTGATGCCGCTCACGAGCTCGTCCTCGTCGGCCCGTTCGAGCAGTTCGGGGAAGGTGATGGAGCCGGTCTTGAGAAGCTCTTTCATCTCGGCACGAACCCGTCGGGCCTGTGCAGCCTTGGCAAGGGCTCTCTCACGTTGCTCATCGGAAATCTGAGGTGGCTGCATGGGTTCCTCCCCGTCTGCCTCGTGGGGCGACTCTAACCAGCGGGTTCCCGTCGTTCCAGGATCGTTTCGGCGATCCCCGCCGCGGCCGCCGCTGGATCGGGCGCCCGCGTGATCGCCCGACCGATCACCAGGAAGTCGGCACCTTCGGAGATGGCGGATTCCGGCGTGGCGACCCGAGCCTGGTCGTCATGGGCCACGCCGGCCGGTCGGATGCCGGGAACGACGCGGATCAGGTCCGGTGCGGCCTCGACGCACACCCGGATCTCCTGCGCCGAGCACACGACGCCCTCGACGCCCGCAGTCGAGGCGAGGCTCGCCAGACGCCCGACCTGATCCGAGATCGGAACCTCGACTCCGACCGCCGTGAGGTCGTCGAGACTGGTGAGCACCGTCACCGCCAGGATTCCGGCGATGTCGTCGCCGGAACCCGCCGCCAGCCCGGACACGGCAGCCTCCATCATCGGCCGTCCACCAGATGCGTGGACGGTCACCCATCGTGCGCCTGCGGAACCGAGCTGTCTGGCGGCTGCCTCAACCGTGTTCGGAATGTCGTGGAGTTTGGCGTCGACGAAGATCGGGCGGCCCAGCTCCCTCAGTTCTGCGATGAGCGACGGACCGGGCCCCATGAGCAGCTCGAGTCCGACCTTGAAGCCTGCAACATGAGGCACGAGTTCCGTTGCGAGCCGGCGCGCGTGGGCGCCGGACGGTGTGTCGAGTGCGACGAGGATCGGCGGCTGATTCATGACTCCATTGCTCCTGTCAGATCTGAGAGCCGCGTGACGCCGAGCTTGCGCAGCAACGACTCCAGCTCCTTGATGATTCGTCTGGCGGCACGGGGTTCGGCGAAGTGGATGGTTCCGATCCCGGCCGCAGACGCGCCGGCCAGGAAGTACTCGACGACGTCCTCCCCGGATGCGATCCCTCCGCATCCGACGATCGGGAGGTCGGGCAGCGCCCGATGCACCTCGATGACACACCGCAACGCCAATGGTTTGATCGGGATTCCCGAATACCCGCCGATCACACCGGAAAGCGTCGGGCGCCGTGTGTGGACATCGATCCCGGCTCCCCATGCGGTGTTCGTGAGCACCACCCAGTCCGCTCCTGCCTCGGCGCAGGCGGCTGCCACCGAAGCAATGTCCTCGGAGTTGGGTGAGAGCTTGGCACCGATCGGGACGGCGACCGCCTCACGAACGGCGGTCACGACCTCGGCTACGAGGCTCGGTGACAGGGCGAACATGTGGCCATCGAGGTTGGGGCAGGAGAGATTGACTTCGATCGCGGGGAGACCGGCACTGGAGTACCCCGCCGCCACTCTGGCGAACTCGTCGGGCGTGTTGCCGACGGCCGAACCCCACACCTGGGTTGGGATCGTCGTCAGCTCCGGTGCCACCTTCTCGACCCAGGCGTCGATCCCGGGGTTCTGTATGCCGATCCCGTTCAGCATGCCGACTCCGGCAGGCCCGACTCGCGGTGCCGGACGTCCCGTCCAGGGCTCCCCGCTGACCGATTTCGCCACTGCTGCTCCGTACCACGAGAAGTCGGTCACTTCGGAGAAGTCCACGACCGAGCCAACCGTTCCGGCAGCCGCCACCAGCGGTGTCGACAGCGTGACAGGCCCCAACCGCGCCGAGAGGTCAGCCACGCGCAGGCGTGAGACGTGAGACGTGAGACGTGAGACGGTCAGGCATGCCAGTCCTGCAGGGAACGGGGGGTGTTGAGGGCTTTCTCCCCGGCCCGAAGGCTCCGAGCGACGCTCAAGGCTCCTGCGAGGGTCGTGACACACGGGATTCCCACGGATTTGGCGGCGTGACGCAGCACTCGCCCGTCGGTCCGAGCCCGACCGCCTCGCGGTGTGTTGATCAAGAGCTGGACCCGACCCGACTCGATGAGCGTTTTTGTGTCGAGGTCGCCCATGCCGACCTTGTCGACCTGCTGTGCCGGGATGGCATGGTGCTCGAGATAACGCGCCGTGCCCGGGGTCGCCCACAGGTCGAAGCCCAGGATGTGGAAGGCCTGGGCCACTGCGAGGCCCATCGCCTTGTCCCGGTCGGCGAGTGTCAGGAGCACCGAGCCTTCGGCCGGGAGGATGTGACCGGCAGCGAGCAGTGCTTTCGCATAGGCCACGCCGGCATCCGGTCCGATGCCCATGACCTCGCCGGTGGCCCGCATTTCAGGCCCCAGCACGATGTCTTCTTCCGGGAAGCGGTCCCATGGGAGCACCGCTTCCTTGACCGCGGTGAAGTCTGCATCTGACGGCTCCTCGAACACTCCCTCGGCCCGGAGTTCGGCGAGCGTCGACCCCATCATGATTCGGGCTGCGAGCTTGGCGAGCGGGATGCCCCGTGCCTTGGAGATGAACGGCACCGTCCGGGAGGCGCGTGGATTGGCCTCGAGCACGAAGACATCGTCGCCCTTCACAGCCCACTGGATGTTGATGAGGCCGCGCACGTCGAGCGCTCTGGCCAGCGCCTCGGTCTGTGAGAGGATCGTCTTCTGGGCCGTCTCAGACAGGGTCGGGGGCGGCACGACGCAGGCCGAATCTCCCGAGTGGACACCAGCCTCCTCGACGTGTTCCATCACCCCGCCCACCAGCATCTCGGTTCCGTCGTACAGCGCGTCCACGTCGACTTCGGTCGCCGATTCGAGGAACCGATCGACGAGCAGCGGCATCTCGTTCAAGGCTCGGTCCCCGAGCTCGCCATACAGCTCCTCGAGATAGTCGTGGAGGTCGTCGTAGGAGTAGATGACGCGCATCATCCGCCCGCCGAGCACATACGACGGCCGGACCACGACGGGCAGCCCCACCCGATCGACGATCTCGCCCGCTTCGAGCCTTCCCATGGCGATGCCGTTGTCGGGCTGGCGAATCCCGAGCTCGCGGCACACCGCGGAGAATTGCTCGCGGTCCTCGGCGAGGTCGATAGAGGCAGGTGACGTGCCTGCGATGGTCACACCGGCGGCTTCGAGCCGCTTCGCGAGGTTGAGCGGAGTCTGCCCGCCCAGCTGCACGATCACGGCGTCCGGTTGCTCGGCCTGGACGACCCCGAGGACGTCCTCGATGGTGAGTGGCTCGAAGTACAGGCGATCGCTGGTGTCGTAGTCGGTGGAGACGGTCTCGGGATTGCAGTTCACCATGACCGTCTCGTAGCCGGCGTCGCGGAGCGCGAAGCTGGCGTGCACGCAGCAGTAGTCGAACTCGATGCCCTGACCGATCCGGTTCGGCCCGCTTCCGAGGACGACGACCCGGGGCTTGTCGGCGGGTGGCACCTCGTCCTCGTCCTCGAACGTGGAGTACATGTACGGCGTCTGGGCTTCGAACTCCGCAGCACAGGTGTCGACGGTCTTGTAGGTCTTGATCAATCCCCGATCGACTCGGTCGGCGCGGACGCTCGCTTCGTCCATTCCCCAGAGGTGCGCCAGTTGAGCATCCGAGAACCCGAAACGTTTTGCTTCCGCCAGGATCCCCGGGCTCTCGATCGAGCCGTTCTCGATCTCACGTCTGACCTCGATGATCTCGTGCATCTGCTCGACGAACCATGGGTCGTATCCGGACAGCCCGGCCACGTCCTCGACGGTCATGCCACGTCTCAGCGCCTC
>CBDTYK010000168.1:0-4449 GCA_965364595.1 uncultured bacterium | reverse complement strand
CATGGCCTCGCTCTCGACGAACTGGGTGTGCTCACCGAGGCCGATGGTCTGCATGGCCCGCTTGAACGGGACGTCCACGCACCGAGCCGCCATGTCTGTGGGAAGGGCGGCGATCGCCGTTCTGATGATCTCGTCCTCGACGGTGTTGGGGTTGTGGTGTGCGGCGACCGGAGCCGAGATCTTGGGGGGGAGATTCCACTCCTCGAGAAGACGTGCGGCCAGGCGATCATGACGCTCGCCGTAGATCAGCGCCTCCTTCTCGAGCAGTTGGTCATCGGTGAGACCGCGCTGCCACTGTTGGTGACGCCATGTGAGATACCCGTCATCCTGCACCGTCAGGCTTGCCAGCCCAGAGCAGCTGAACAGGCCGGCCACGAAGAGGATCTCTGCCTCATTGCGGTCGGCTCCTCTGAGGTTTGCGATGACCTTGGCTGCACGTCCGACGATCAGCGATTGCTCCCACAGTTCCGGGGCGCCCCAGGTGTCGACCAGGTCTTTGTTGAGCGATGCCATCGCGAGGGCGCCGACCGTGCGGCATCCCACCCTCACCACTGCTTCGAGGATCGTTCCGACCGGATAGACGGCCCCGACGTATGCCGAGTTTGCGTATCGGATCACGGCAGCAGCCGTGTCCGGGATGGTGCTGAGGCGCGCAGCAACCTCGTAGCTGTCGGGTTCCGGCGCCATCGACGCGGTCCACAACTCGGCTTTGCGTCCTCGAGGATTCATCTCGTGTCCAGTCGACAGAAGAGAACCCCCCTTAAGGAAGGGGGGTTCTCTTCGTTCGGAGCGATCGGTGGATCCGGCTCGGCGTCAAACCGTCAGCGACGCGCCATTCTCGGTGATCTCGTGATACTCCGGTTCGGCATCGAGTCGGGTACGCCAGGTCGACTGCTCCGACATGCGGGCCATGTAGGCAGCCCGCGCCCGCTTCCCCGGTGCATCGTCGGGCGTTTCTTCGACCCCGTCGTACTGGGTGGAGAAGAAGGATCGCATCGACACGAGCGCCTCGGACCGGATCTGGCTGACCCGAGCTTCGGTGAGGCCCATGTCGGCGGCGATGTCCTGGAGAAGCTCTCCTTCGAGGTAGTAACGGGACACCACCTCCGCCTGGACGGGCGGGAGGTGTTTGACCGAGTCGATCAGGGTGCCTCTCAGCTCACGCTGTTCGAGCGAGGCATCCGGTTGCAGCTCATGGGAGCTCTCGACGACCGTATCGGCGAGCGTCGTGTCCTGGTCCTCGGTGGGCTGGTCGAGATGCAGGAGCGTGGATGCGCTCGCCTTGGCCTGGCGCTTGACGAGCTCCTCCTCGGAGATCTCGAGGAACTCGGCGATCTCGGCGTTCGAAGCAGAGCGCCCGAGGCGCTCCTCGACGCCGGCTTGCGCCTCGTTGACCTCACGCTGGTTGCGACGAACCGAGCGGCTCGCCCAGTCACGGGTCCTGGTGGAATCGATGATCGCGCCGCGGATCCTGATGGCGGCGTATCGAGCGAACGGGATACCCGAGTTCGGGTCGAAGCGGCGGCTCGCCTCCACAAGACCGAGCGATCCTGCGTTCCAGAGCTCACCTCGATCGACGTGCCGCGGGTATCGGGCAGATACCTCCGCAACGATGTGTCCGACGAGATCGAGCGTCTCCGTGACCAGAGCGTTCTGCTCTTCCTGTGTCAGCTGAGACATGGTGCCTTGCCTGTCATGATGCTCCCCGATGTGCTGCGCTTGTCGTACTTTGTCAGTTTTCGTCATATCACCGGATTCTCTTGATGACTATTCCCTCAATAGTCCCCGGCAATCGCGCAAGTCGACTCGATACATCCCGACGGGATCGGCGTGAAGCACCTTCAAATGCTGATGAGCCAGCCCAGCGCAGACGGGCTGTCCGACATCATGCGAACGCAGCACCGACTCGTCGAAGAGATGCTCTTCCGGACGATCGAGCTCACTGCGCTGGTCGACACAGGCCAGCACCGCTTCATCGGTCGAGCGCTCGACGACCTCGAGCGGGCGGAACGCGAGCTCGGACAGACGGAGCTCGTTCGCGCCGCCATGACGGAAGCGGTGTTGGGTACGAGTGGAGGGGCCGAGCCGACGTTGTCCGAACTGCTTGCAGCCGTCGACGAAGACACTGCTGCAGCCATCAACGCGACGGCATCACAGATCCGATCGAACCTGGACCGGATCGAAGCGGTGCGCCACGAAGCCGTGTCGACAGCCACAGAGCGGGCTTCACGCGCACGAAGGGCGATCGGCGCCGCGACGTCGGAGGCAGGAATGTACGGCCGGGCCTGAGGCCCGCCGGCTCACTGACTGTCCGGGTTTCGCAGAGTGATACTCGACGCAGTCGTCTTGAGAATCTCGGGCACACCCTCGGAGGCATCGATCGACGCCGCCTGGTTCTCTTCCATCACCTGCTGATAGATCTCGGCGCGGTGGACAGCGAGGTTGCGGGGAGCGTCGACACCCAGGCGAATCTGCCCACCACGCACCTCGAGGACGGTGATGACCACTTCATTGCCGATGACGATCGACTCCCCCGCTTTGCGGGTGAGTACGAGCATCAGGCCAGGTTAAGCGGAAGTTCTGCCCGAAGCGGCAATTCCTGGTCGGTGAGAACGATCTGACGACCTTTCCTCGTTCGCACGTTGACCACGAACGGACCCAAGAGGTTCATGTAGGCCTTGGATGCGGCGCCGTCGACGGTGACCGGACAGAACACCACTGCGTCCTCCTGACGCTCGATGTCGAGGCCCTGCTGGTCGACGTCGGTGAGCACCGGGGCGTAGTCCGGGAAGAACAGCCACGGCACGGCGACGACGAACCCGACCGAGGGATCGTCGACACTCTGGAAGGTCTGGAACGCCCCGTCATCGACGATGTCGACGAGCACGAACCGCGTGACATCGGGGAATCCTGGGATCCCCTCTTCGAATTCGATGGCGCGGATGTCTTCGGGCATTGTCTCCTGAGTCCCTGCGGGAGCGTAGCTGGTGGTCATCGCAGGAACTGGGCAAGGGACGGCTGGATGGTCTTCGCCAGGGCGCTCTGAGCGGCCTGGTACGAAACCTCTTGAATCTGTAGTTCCATGATGGCTTCAGCCATGTCCGTGTCCTCCACCGACGACAGTTGTGTCTTCAGGTCCAGTTCGTCCGCCCGAGCGCGGAACTCGGCCAGTTCGATTCGATTGGCGGCTGCCCCGAGGACTCCTCGCCCATCGAGCACCCGCTCCAGCGCCGCTTGCACGGAGTCGATTGCGGCTCCGAGCCCCGACCGGTCGCCGGCGGACAGGTCGGCGATCACCCCATCCAGCATCGTGAAGACATCGTCACCATCGGAGAAACCGAAGACGTCGTCCGCCGTCACGTTCACGACGACCGTGTCGCCTTCACCGATTCTCCGTCTGACTTCTCCATTGTCGCCGCCGTACGCCCAGCCCGATCCGGGATCTTCGACGGGCGTTGCGGACGAGTATCCGCCGAACACGAATCGGCCCTGGTGGCGCGAGTTGGCGACGCCGGTCAGCGAATCACGGATGGCTGAGAGCTCCGATGCAATGGCGTCGAGGGCCGCCTGTCCGGTCGTCGAGTTGTTCGCCTCGAGGATGAGCTGATTGGCCCGTTGGAGCTGGTCTGTCGCCGATGTGAGTCTCGTCTCGGCGATCTGTATCCAGGAGAGACCGTCGGCAGCGTTGCGTTGGGCCTGCTTGGCTTCGGCGATGCCGGCTCGGGCGCTGAGGGCGGCGCTCATGCCGGAGACGTCGTCGGAGGAGACGTGAATCCGTCGTCCGGTGGCGAGGCTGCGCTGGGACTTCTCGAGCTGCGCCAGGCGTTCGTTCATGCGGCTGACGCCGAGTTCGCTCATCATCCGGGTTGTCACACGCATCGCCATGACCTATCTCCCCACCATTCCTGTTCGATTGATCAACGTGTCCAATGCCTGATCGACCGTGGTGATCACCCGTGCCGCGGCTTCGTACATCCGTTGCGCTTCCATGAGGTGAACCATCTCCTCGTCGACCGACACACCGTGCGACGACTGACGTGATCGCTCCGCTGCATCGACGAGGCCCTGCTGACTGATCGCCGAGCCGAGCGCGGAGGCCGTCTGCTGGCCGAGCGCCGCAACGAACGAGCGATAGGACTCACCGATCGAGGCCGTGCCCCCGGCAACGACCCGACCAGTGCGGAGGTCGGCGAGGCTCTCGGGGATCGTCGCGTCGAACGGGGCGAAGGGCGGGCCGGCGGCAACGGCGGTTGCGATCTCATCGGTGTTCGTGATGGCGACAGCCAGACTGCGTGCAGGATCGAGCGGGTCGTATGACAGCATCGGGCCGCCCGCGCCACCGGCGTGATAGCCGACTTGATGCACGGTGTTGATGGCGTCCGCGCTCTCGGATGCAAACGTATCGAGCCTGGACTGGATCTGCGGGATGTCGTCGTGGTACACCGACAG
>CBDTYK010000167.1:0-4472 GCA_965364595.1 uncultured bacterium | reverse complement strand
GAAGAACAGGGCTACGACGTCGCGTCGAGCTGAGCTGGCGCCACCACCCCCCCTCATGACCGACACCACCACCCAGCCGGAGACCCTGACCTTCGAGGTCGACGGGATGACCTGCGCCGCGTGCGCCAACCGGATCGAACGCGTCCTCGGCAAACAGGAAGGCGTCGAGACTGCAGTCGTCAACTTCACCGGCGCAGAAGCCAAAGTCCGCTCGGACGCCGTGATCGACCCCGAATCGTTGCGCGCCGCCGTGCAGAAGATCGGCTACGACATCCGGGTGGTCGCCGAGGGCGAGGAACGCCAGTCGCTCGTGGCGAAGTACTCCGAGGAGGAGAAGATCCAGTGGCGCCGCTTCTGGATCGCAGCCCTCTTGAGCGCCCCTGTCATGGCTCTCGCCATGCTCGGGCCGAAGGAGACTTGGAACGAGATCATCCAGCTCGTGCTGACCACACCGGTCGTGTTCTGGATCGGAGCCCAGTTCCATGTCGTCGCAGTGAAGCAACTGCGGTCGTTCGGCGCCTCGATGGACACGCTGATCTCACTCGGGACCACCGTTGCGTGGGCCTACTCGGTGTGGGCGATGTTCGCCAACGAGGCCGTGTTCTTCGAGACGGCGGCGATGATCATCACTCTGATCACGCTCGGACGCGCGTTCGAGGCGCGGGCCAAAGGGCGTGCATCGTCGGCGATCACCGCGCTCCTCGAGCTGGGCGCCAAAGAAGCCAGGGTGATTCGCAACGGTGCGGAGACCACCATCGCCATCGATCGCGTCCTGCCCGGCGATCTCCTGGTGGTCCGACCCGGCGAGAAGATCCCCACCGACGGGGTCATCGAATCCGGCGCCTCTTCGTTGGACGAGTCGATGCTGACGGGCGAGTCGATCCCTGTCGACAAGGCCGAAGGCGACACGGTGTACGGCGCAACCGTCAATCAGCAGGGGCGTCTCGAGGTCCGAGCCACCCAAGTGGGCTCGGACACCGCCCTGGCGCAGATCGTCAGACTCGTCGAAGACGCTCAGGCGTCGAAGGCTCCGGTTCAGAAGCTCGCCGATCGGGTGTCGGCGATCTTCGTGCCCACCGTCATCACCATTGCGCTCATCACGTTCGGCGTGTGGACGGTCGTCGGTGACTCGGTCGCCGAAGCGATCCAGGCCGCGGTGGCGGTGCTGATCATTGCTTGCCCGTGCGCCCTCGGGTTGGCCACGCCGACCGCGATCATGGTCGGGTCGGCACGCGGCGCGGAACTGGGCGTGCTGTTCAAGCAGGCCGATGTCTTCGAGCGTTCCCGCAGCATCGATCGTGTCCTGTTCGACAAGACCGGAACCCTCACAACCGGCGTCATGAGCCTCACCGATGTCGAGACCGACATGGACGAGGCGGAGTTCCTGCGTCTCGCAGGCTCGGTGGAAGCAGCGTCCGAGCACCCGGTCGGGAGGGCGGTCGCGCTCGGGGTCGAAGAGCGAGACATCGAGCTCTCCGCGGTCGCCGACTTCGAGGCCGTGTCGGGACAAGGTGTGATCGGCACCGTCACCGATCGTCGAGTCGTGGTCGGGAAGCCGAAGTTCCTCGCAGATCAGGGTGTCATGATCCCGACCTCCATCATCGACACGCTCGACCGCATCGAATCCGGTGCCCGAACGGCCTTTGTGGTCGGCATCGACGGCGAAGCGGTCGGCGTGATCGGCGTCGCAGACCAGGTGCGAGACAGCTCCGCATCCACGGTGTCATCGCTGTCAGAGGCCGGCGTGCAGTCCACGATGATCACGGGCGACAACCAGCGAACAGCCGAGTCGATCGCAAAACAGCTCGGTATCAGCGACGTGGTCGCCGGCGTGCTGCCCGGCGGAAAGGCCGACGAAGTGGAACGGTTCCAACGTCGTGGCGATACGGTCGCTTTCGTTGGTGACGGCATCAACGATGCGCCGGCGCTCACCCGGGCCGACATCGGCATGGCGGTCGGCACGGGAACCGATGTCGCGATCGAAGCCGGCGACATCGTCCTCATGTCAGGGAATCCGACACTGGTCGACACGTCGATCAGGCTGGCCACCAGGACCTTCAAGACGATCCGAGAGAACCTGTTCTGGGCGTTCTTCTACAACACGGCAGCGATTCCGCTCGCGGCGCTCGGGCTGCTCAATCCGATGATCGCGGCAGGAGCGATGGCGTTCTCGTCGGTGTCGGTGGTGACCAACAGCCTTCGCCTGCGGCGTTGGAACCCAGATCGGCGCTGAGTCAGCCGGCGTACCGCATCTCTCTGCGGAACTTCTTCCAGTCCGAGGCCTTGGTCGACCATGCCACGTCGGTGACGATCTGAACGATCCCGACCAAGACGAGCAGAGCGGTCACCCACCCGGGCACGCCGATCACGAGGGCCGGACCCAGAGCGAAGAACGGGATCGCTTTGGTGACGAGCGCACCCGAGGCGTGCATCCATGCTCGCGCCCTTGCGGGAGTACTCAGATAGGTCGAATAGTCCACTTTCACGCCTGGCTGCGGCCTCGATGCCGTGCCGACGAACCAGTGTGTGAATCGCATACCGACTGCCATGCCGACCGCGAGATGTGCGAGACCGTGGGTCGTGACCAGCGTGACGCCGGTCCCGGCGAGCAGGAACAACCCCGCCCATGGATCGGAAGCCCCGTACGCGGCCCACACGATGCCCAGTCCGACCAACGTCCCGACCAACATCACCGCCGTCCCGAGCCCGGAAGGCACGGTGAAGAGAGCCCAAGATTCGAAGGCGCGCCGGTCGATGTCGGCGATGCGCGTTCGGTAGGCATCGACGAGCGCTGGGTCCTGCTTCACCGCTCCGACCGCTGCCCAGAACCCGGTGCCCGACAGACTCGAGCCCTCCTTCACCGCCCGCTCCGCCTGATCCAGCCTGCGTTCGATCTCTGCTCGCTCCACGTCGTTCCTCCTCCTGCCATCGAACGCTACACGTCCGCCGGTAGGTTGCGAGTGTGAGCATCCGGGTCCAGATCTACACGGCACAGACCGTCGAGGAGGCCCTCGACCTCGCCGCACTGGGAGTCGATCATGTCGGACTCACGCCGTCGGATCTCGGACTTCCCGGCGAGATCGAGGTTCCCCGCGCCCGTGCGATCCGAGACGCGCTGGTCGGCAGGGCCCGATCGGTTGCTCTGTCTGTTGCCACCGATCTGCCATCCATCGTCGAGATGACACGCTCGGTCCGGCCCGACATCCTGCACCTGTGTGGACCGCCCGGTGCATTGGGTCCCTCGGACCTGACGAAACTGAGGGCGCAGGTCGGCAGCGTGTCGATCATGCAGGCCGTCGCCGTGACCGGTTCCGACGCACTCGGAGTCGCCCGGTCGTTCGCTCCGGTGGTGGACTATCTGTTGCTCGACTCGGTCGATCCCGACATCCCTGGCATCGGCGCTGCCGGCACAGTCCACGACTGGGACGTCAGTGCAGAGATCGTGGCGAGTGTGAGCGTCCCGGTGATTCTCGCCGGCGGACTGTCGCCGGCGAACGTCGCCGACGCGGTCACCAGAGTGCGTCCGTGGGGCGTCGATTCGCTCACCCATACGAATCGCCGGTTCGGAGACGGACGGTTCTCGAAAGATCTCGATCTCGTCGCAGCGTTCGTCGCGGCCGCGCGCGGAGCGGTTCGAACATGACGGTCGTGGTCATGGGTGACGCCAACGTCGATTTGGAGATCCAGCTCCCCGTCGATGCTCGGCCAACCCACGCGAATCCGGATCCGACGATGTCCGGTGGAGGGTCAGCCGCCAACACCGCCGACGCCCTCGCTCGGCTCGGCGTCCCGACCCGGTTCGTCGGCGCCGTCGGTGACGACTCCGCCGGACGTCATGCGATCGACAGCCTGGCTCGAGCGGGCGTCGACGTCAGCGCAGTCCGCACCACCACGGCCGAACCGACCGTGATGGTCATCGTGGTTCTCCCGCCTGACCGTGAACGCCTCATCTATGTCTGGCCACCCCGCGGAGGCGCACACGGACACCTCGACACCGGAGTCGCAATCGGCGCAGTCGAGGACGCCCAATGGGTCCACGTCTCGGGGATCTGCCTGCGGGTCGCGACCGCCAGACACGCTCTGTTCGCAGCGATGGAACGGGCGCAGGAGCGAGGGATCCCGGTTTCACTCGACCTCAATCTCCGACTGGAGAACTGGGGATGGGAGGAAGGATTCCGCGATGTCGCGCTCGATGCCGTGGAGCGCGCCGACGTCGTGCTGGGATCGGCGGTCGACGAGATCGCACCGCTCGGTGACGCCGACGACCCCATGACTGCGGCGCGGGGCCTCGGCGGACACGATCGGCTCATCGTGGCGAGACTGGGAGCGAACGGATCCATGGCCATCACCGATCGGGAAGTGATCACCGCCCCCGGATTCGACGTGCCCGTCGTCGACACCGTCGGTGCGGGTGACGCCTTCAATGCCGGCTTCATCGCTGCCAGGCTCGACAATCGCTCGCTCGGCGAGTC
>CBDTYK010000166.1:0-4476 GCA_965364595.1 uncultured bacterium | reverse complement strand
CCAATACTCATGACCACCGCAGTGCGCGCTCAGCGTGACCTTCGCGTCTGGTGTGTTTCGCGCACCGGGGTACCATGAACCCATATGCGAATGAAGTCCGCGCTCCGCGGTCTGGCGTTTGTCGTCTCTGTCGCTCTCCTCGGGTCGGTGGCCCAGCTGCCGGCCCTCTCAGTCACCAAGAGCCAGGTCGATGCCGCCTGCGCCAGCTCCAGCGCCCAGTACGCCGTCTATCAGGAGAAGCAGCGAGAGGCCGACGCTGCACAGCTCGCCTGGGAGCAGACGCTCGGGGAGATCGCAGCACTCGAAGACCAGCGCGCCTACATCGACGAGTCGATCGATCGCAGAGCCGGCCAGATCGAGGCTTCCGGCGACGAGATCGATCAGCTCGCCGTCGAGCTGTACATGGAGGCCGGTGGCACGTCCTCGATCGTGCTGTTCGCCGGCTCCCTGGACGAGGCGCTCACCGGGAACGAGCTGCTCGACGCCGCCACCGGTGACAGCATGGCGGCACTCGACGACCTGCTCGCCATCCGCAACGACCTCGATCGCTTCCAGGGTGAACTGGTGGAACTCGATGCCCAGCTGCGTGAGGTCGAGGCCGAGCGGGCAGCATTCACCGATGTGATGAACGCCATTGCCGAGGAACAGAAAGCGGCGTTCAACCAGCTTTCATCCGAGTGCCGCAACCTCACCACCCAGTACAACCAGGAGCAGGCCGCCGCCGCGGCAGCTCGCCGCGCTGCTCAAGGCGGGCGGTCGGCAGGGGTGGGAGCGATCAGCGGATTCAACTGTCCGATCCCAGGATCGTCGTTCATCGACTCGTGGGGTTTCCCCCGCTCCGGTGGACGATCACACAAGGGTGTCGACATGTTCCACTCGTGGAACGCCCGGATCAACGCCGTGGCGAGCGGCACGGTGTCCCTCAGGACGGGTGGTCTCGGCGGCAAGACCATCTGGCTGGTCGCCGAGGACGGCTATGCCTACTACTACGCCCACCTCTCCGACTACGCCGTCTCGAACGGCGCCCGTGTCTCGGCGGGACAACTCATCGGCTACAACGGCGACACCGGCAACGCCCGCGGCGGCCCGCCACATCTTCACTTCGAGATCCACCCCGGAGGACGCGGGCGTGCGGCGGTGAATCCGTATCCAACCGTCGCAGCCGCCTGCCGGTAGTCTGTTCTCATGCCGCAGCACCGCAGACGTCTCGACCGAGTCCTCGATCCCGACTATCTCGAGGGGCTCGACGACATGACCCTCGACCAGCTCCGTGAGCACCGCTCGACTGCGGTCGAAGTCGAGAACGAGCTCTCCTACTACCGGCGGTTGCTGTACGGCCGCATGGACCTCGTCAAGTTCGAGCAGCGGCGTCGGTCGGGGGAGGAGGACCGTTCGTTGATCGACTCGCTCGTCGACATCCTCACCGATCCCGAACGCGAGGACCGCACCGAGCCGCGCGGAACCCGGCACATCGTCACCGACCTCCCGCCGCTTCCCGAGATCGGGAAGCGTGACATCGACGAGGTGATGGGGGACGGTGTCCTCACGCGGCTCGACGAGGCCACAGAGGACGAACTGCAGGAATCCCTCGACGGATTCGATCGGATGTTGTCCGAGATCAACTCGCAGCGTCTGGAGGCGCAGCGTGTGATCGACACGCTCAGCGATCTGATCGCCGAACGCTTCAAGGCCGAGGTTTCGGCCCCTGGCGACGACTGAGTCGACGGCGAGGTGCTGGCGAGGGTCACCCGTTCCGGTGTGACAGAATCGGTCCACGACGGTGCTGTCGCCGTCATGGATCCGTCCGGCCGACTGATCGCTTCCTCCGGAGACATCGACTGGCCCTATTTCGCGCGCTCGTCGGTCAAGCCGTTTCAAGCGACCGTCTCGCTCGAGCACGGTGCCGACCTGCCCCCTGAATGGCTCGCACTCGGGTGCGCCAGCCACACGGGAGCTCCCATCCACATCGCGACGGTGCGGGCGATGCTCGCGTCAGCGGGTTTGTCCGAGGACCACCTCCGGACCCCCCCGGCTTGGCCGGATTCTTCTCACCGGGACCGTTTGATTCGGGCTTCGCATCGGCAGCCGCAACGAGTGTTCCACAACTGCTCGGGCAAACACGCCGCATTCCTCATGGCGTGTGCCGCTTCCGGCTGGGACCTGGCCACATATCCGGATCCGTCCCACCCGATGCAACGGGCGGTGAGAGCGATGATGGAGGAAGTGACCGGGCACTCGGACTTGGAAACCGGGGTAGACGGATGCGGTGCGCCGACGTTCACGGTCTCGACCCGTTCGCTGGCGAGAGCATTTTCTCGGCTCGGGAATGATGGCCGGTTCGGACGTGTTTTTCAGGCGATGCATCGATTCCCCCGACTCGCTTCCGGGATGGGCCAGCCGGACGCCGAGTTCGCCATCCACACGAATGGAGTCTCCAAACGAGGCGCAGAAGGCAACCTCGGTCTCTCCGTCAGAGGCCGCGGCTCCATCGCGATCAAGATCGCAGATGGAGAGAGCCGCGCCATCGGTCCGGTCGTCGCCGACGTCCTCACCCAGCTGGGCTGGCTGACGCCGGGGATGGCCGGCGCCCTCGCCGCTGCGACGCGGGTGCCGATGTCCGGTGGCGAACGCGAGGTCGGTACGGTGGAATCAGTCGTACGACTCGACTTGAAATGACGATCCCAGCCACTCTCTGACATGACGCTCCCCGCCACCCTCTGACATGACGCTCCCCTCCACCCTCCCGCGACTTCCAGCACTCCGGCCGCTCGCCCCGGCGGTCGGACCGTTTCCGCTCGCCACGTTCGTCGATGCAGTCACGACCTTTCGAGGTGAGACCGTCGACGTCGTGGGAGACGAGCGGGGAGCGTTGCCGCTGACCGTGTCCGAGGGGACTGTCCGGATCGCCGGCCATCCTGATCTCACCGACTACCACTCGCCGCTCGGCGACGACGTGACGGCCATCGTCGAGTCACTCGCCGGAATGGTCGACGACGGATGTGCGCTGGACCTCGATTCGCTTCCGGAAGAAGCCTGCGGGCCGCTCGCCGCCGCCCTGAGTGGGCGGGGTGTGGACGTCGCCGTGGAGGAACACACCGTGTCGGCGATCGTCGCCCTTCCGGAGAGCTTCGACGAGTACCTGGGCATGCTGTCGAAGAAGCAACGCCACGAAGTGCGTCGCAAGCGGCGCCGTTACGAGGACGTGTTGGGCGAGGTGGTGCACGAAGTACACCACGAGCCCGACTGGGCCTTCGACGAGTTCGTGCGACTGCATCGCCTCTCCGACGGTGACAAGGGGGAGTTCATGACGCCGGCGCGGGAGCAGTTCTTCGCAACCCTGGTGCAGTTGGACGGCTGGAGACTCGATGTCCTCCGGGTTCCTGGAACGGATCGTGCTGCCGCCTGCCTGGTCTCGTTCTCCGACGATCAGGGGATCTACCTGTACAACTCGTCGTACGACCCTCACCTCGCCGAGGCATCACCGGGGATCGCCATCGTCGGGACGCTCATCGAACAGGCCATCGCCGAGCGCTTGCCCAGATTCGACTTCCTCAAAGGCGACGAGACCTACAAGTTCCGGCTCGGAGCCGAAGCCCGCCCGCTCTACCGCATATCGGCAGGAACCCGAACATGATCGAACGAGTCGCCTATCTCTCCATGCACACCTCGCCGCTCATGCAGCCCGGCGTGGGCAACGCCGGCGGCATGAACGTCTACATCGACGAACTCGCCCGGACCATGGTGGGACGTGGCGTTGCCGTGGATGTCTTCACCAGGCGCACGGACCCCGATCAGCCGGATCTCGTCGAGGTCGACGACAGCTACCGGGTGTTCCACGTCGACGCCGGTGCGACCGAGCCGGCTCCGATCCCTGACATGGTCGACTGGGTCCAGGAATTCGCCGAGGGGGTGATGGCGGTCCTCGACACCGATCCGCCCGATCTGGTCCACAGCCACTATTGGCTCAGTGGTTCAGCCGGGCTGGTGGTCAAGCGCAAGCTCGGCATTCCGCTCGCCAATTCGTTTCACACTCTCGGCCGGGTCAAAGATCTCGCCAAGCGAGCGGACGAGGCGCCCGAGTCCTCAGCTCGGATCGCTGCCGAAATGGAAGTCATCGCCGAGTCCGACTGCGTCGTCGCCGCTACCCCGCTCGAGGCACAGGAACTGATGGAACACTACGGAGCCGACCCGACCCGCCTCTGCACGTCGCCCCCGGGCATCGATCACGACGTGTTCTCGCCTGGGGATCGGACCGAAGCGCGGCGCGCGGTCGGTTGGCGCATCGACGGGACTCACGCCGTTGTCGCCGGGCGGATCCAACCGTTGAAGGGAGTCGATGTCGCTCTCGAGGCGGCTGCGATCATCGCCGCCCAGATCCCCGGATTCAGGCTCTCGGTGATCGGCGGCGCCTCGGGTCCGAGTGGTGAGGCGGAAGTCGACCGTCTGATCGCACGGGCAGCCGAACCCGATCTCGCA
>CBDTYK010000165.1:0-4483 GCA_965364595.1 uncultured bacterium | reverse complement strand
GGAACCGGAAACCGGCGGAGACGGTTCCGCGGCGAGCGGAGGAGGACGGGGTACCAGGAGTGATCGCCCGCTTCGGCGGCGTCGTAGAACGCCTCCATCGCGCAGTCGAGACACGCGAACCCCGATGGAATGAGGGCGGCGGCTCGAGCGCCACACATCCCGCATTCCATCGTGGTCCGCTTCGGATTCGCTCCCAGCGTCGCTCCTGCATGTGTCATGTACCTAATGTCGACCCCGGCGTTGCAGAATCTGGAGCAGGGTTCCAAGCACACACACAGTGACTAGTCACCCGACGGATCTCGCGGTTCATTCGCCCGTGGATCGGCCGATAGAGAGAACATGAACTCACCGAGAACCGAAGCGTTCTCTCCATCCACGGGTGTGGATGCGATCGATCGCGCTCTGACGGTGCTCGGACTCTCGATCGGTCAGGCACCGACCCGCGACCAGTGGGGGGAGTTCCTCAGCCTCATCGCGTACGAGTACCACCACTCGGATGCCGCACGATTCGAGACGCTCTTCGCCGCCTCTCCCATTCCGACGATCGAGCAGGACTACACCGAGGTCGTGGCTCGATTCGAGGTCTTGCGGGCCACCGGCGTCACCGACATCGGATCACACATCGACGAGAATCCCGAAGCGCTCGGAGACCTCGTGGGGCTCATCCGCAATGTCGCCGTCAACCCTGCAGCCGTGGCGATCATCGGGCTCACCGAAGAGCACGCGGAGGGATTCATCGACCCGGCGATCGTGAACGACGAGGCGCTCGGGAGCTGGATCGATCAGCTCGAGACCGTCTGGTACAGGCGGACCTTCAGCGAGTACGAGTACCTCGGAAGGACCCTGCAGGGCGCACCCTTCGACGCCCGCCGGACGATGGCCGTGCCGGTCGGCCCCCTCGGCCCGGACTTCCGCCGTGTCGTCGTCACCATCGAGGATGCCACCCGAGAGCGCGAAGAACAGCGCAGGCTCCAGCAACTCGTCGAAGAGAAGAACGCGTTCCTCGCTGCGGTCAGCCACGAGATCCGTACCCCACTCACGGGTGTGGTCGGTTTCACCGAGATCCTCATGGACAACAGCGATTCCATGAGCGTGCCGGAGCGATCCGACATCCTGGCCTCCATCGCCCGTCAGGCCCAGGACGTCTCCGACATCGTCGAAGACCTCCTCATCGCCACCCGCTCTGAGTCGGGAGACCTCGCCGTCACACGGGAGCCGGTCGATCTCGCCGCAGAAGTCGCCACCATCCTCCGCAACGGCGGTTCTCACACAGAGGGTGTCGAGGTCGACGTGCACGCGACGTCAGCCGTCACGACCGGAGACCCGGGCCGGGTTCGACAGATCATCCGCAACCTGCTCACCAATGCCGAGCGGTACGGCGGCCCGAACGTGCGCATCGACATCCGCCGACTCCCCGACGGAATCACCGTGACGGTCTCGGACGATGGTCTCGGAGTCGCAGACGAACGCCTGGAGACCCTCTTCACCTCGGCTCGCGCCGTGTCCGCCACAACTGTTTCCGGGTCCGCAGGCCTCGGCCTCTCGATCTGCCGCAATCTCGCGGAGTTGATGGGTGGGACCCTGATCTACGATCGCCGGGACGGCCGCACCCACTTCAGCCTGTCGCTGCCGGCGACGGACTGATCAGCCGGCGGCGAGGATCGCCAAGCCGACACCGGTCAACACGACCATGAGCGCCAGCATGGCGTACTGGGTCCGTATCGCCACGGCTTCGTCGAAGTCGTACAGCGCTCGATCGTGAGCCAGGAAGACCGCTGCGACATGTCCGGCGACGATGACACCCAGCTGGACGTACCAGACCCCGGTCGGAGAGATCAGCGTGAAGTCGATCGGTCGGTCGGCCGTGCCGAAGAGATCGAGCCCGGTCCCGAACGGGTCGGACATCGAGCTGATGATCCGCTGCCCTTCGAAGAGGATCAGCGTGAAATAGTGGGCCACCGCATATGCGAGGGCGATCGGCACGAGTGTGTGCGCGAACCGATCGGCGACCCGTTCCGTCGTCCAACCCCCACCGGCGATCCTGGCAGCAGCCAGACAGGCGCCGGCGTAGCCCATCCCGATGACTCCGACCGTCACGACCAACAGGACGGTTCCCCCCACGCTCGATGTGGCGAACGAGCCGAACAGGTCCCGGAACCACGGTGTCTCCGAGATCCCGTCGTAGGTCACCGTCCCGACCATCACCACCAGGAAGAGCGAGATCCCGGGAACCTCTTCGAGTGTCGCGAGTCCGCGAAGCCAGCCTCGCCACGCCGGCCGACCCTCCGGGGTCCGGGTGAACGGGGCAATGCGGGAGATGAGGCGGTTGTACACGGCGAACCCGTCGATCGACTCCAGGGTCGCGACGGACCCGAGACGCTCGATCGATACGAGCATCGCGACGAGATAGATCAGGGCCATGATCGCCACGGTGCGAGGAGCAGCCGGTTGGGTGTAGACGGTTTCGACCCAGACAAACGCCAGGATCACACCGGCAGCCGGATAGAGACCGTTGGAGATCACGAATTCGGGCCGTTCCTCACCTTCGAGCTTCAGCCACCGCGCAAGCGTCGGGAACGGATTGAGGAACCGGTACAGATCACCGAACAGCGCCGAAGCGAACGGCACGACGAGCCAGAACCCCACCCACAGGAGCACCGCCGCCGGGTTCCGGCTGGCATTGTTCACACCGAACACCCCGGTCGCGATCATGAAGACCAGCACGACGACGCCGACCACCCGCAGCGCAATCAGCAACCCTGCGAACCCCGGAATGTGGAGCGGCCGAGGCGCCACCTCTTCCTGCCAGCGATGTCGCGGCCACAACACGGCGAGCGCTGCGAACGACAGAATGAGCACCACAGCAGCCCCCGCCAGGAACATGCCGAGCGGGATCGGAAGATCTGCCCGTCCACCGAGGCCATGGGCCGATGCCGGAAGCGCAGCGGTCAACAGCGCTGCTGTCAGCAGCAGCACCGTTCGAGTTCGCCTCAAGGAGCGACCTCCAGATCGGCGAGGAGGACACGGGCGCCCTCGAGTTCGAGTTCGAAGATCCCCGGGATGTCAGCCACGAACTCGATGACACCCGTAGCGCCCGGTTCGAGGTCCACGAAGATGTCGTACCCGTGGAGATGGCCTTCGTCGGCGACATCACTGTCGATCCGGATGACGACGGGCTCACCGAGCGGCACTTCGATGCGTCCTCCGCCCTCGACGGCTCCTGACAGGTAGCTGATCTCGAACTCGAGGACTTCGGGGGCGGCGGCCGTGGTGGTCGTGGTCGGTGCCTCGGTCGTGGTCGGGACGGCGGTGGTCGACGCCTGCTCCGCAATCGTGGTGGACGTCGCCTGGACAGCGCCCGTCGTCGGAGTGGCGGCGACGGTCGTGGTCACCGAAGCGTCGGACGAGCACGCGGCCACTGAGAGGGACAGGACAGCGGCGATCAGTGCGGGTTTCATGGAATGGCCTCCTCGTAGCCGGTCAAGGTAGCCCCGCCACGGATTTGGCAGATGATGACGGGCCGGAGGCCTATCGCTCGACGCCGGTCGCCAACACCAAGATGGACTCGTCGGGCGTGATGGAAGACGCCAGTTCTCGGTCGAGGAGCCCGGCCATTCCGGCGGTGCCGGTTGCACTGACGTCGAGACCGAGCACCTCGCGCCCGATCCGGTGGGCCTCGACCACGGCACGCTCATCGACGACGACCGGCCACCCTCCCGAGCGGATCGTCGGCTCGACGACGCCGATCCAGTCGTAGGTGACGTCATCGAGAATGCCGCTCGCTGCCGTCTCGCCAACCGGTTCCCACGGATACATGAACCGATCGGACTCGTTGTTGGCGAGACTCGTGATCACGGCGATCGCTCCAGCATCCCCGCTCAGGGTGGCCGCCCGCTCTGCATCGCTGGTCGAATCCTCGACGGCGGCGGCCCGCAGGAGCGAGTCCCATGCGCGGTACAGCGGGGCGCACGCCTCGGTCTGGACCGGGTGATATCTCGGTTCGATTCGCACCCAGTCACGGACGACGCCATGTGCGATCCCTGATGCGACTGCCGTCGCCATCGCCCCTCCCCCGATCTGCAGCATGACACGCATTGGACCTTCGACTCCGAGATTGCCGAGTTGCTCGGCGGCTTCCCACCCAAGCGTGCGCCCCCCGTCGATCGTCGTCGGAGTGACCGTGCTCTGCACCGAGAACGGGACGGCGCCGCCTTCGACCGCTTCGAGGAAGCGGAGATAGGTGGGGTCACCGGCCTCCCCCGGCCTCCGCTCACACACTTCGATCCGGGCCTCGAGGCGCTGCAACTCCTCGACGACAGGACGGTCCGCCCACGTGGGTATGAAGACCCGGAGTGGTCGCTGCTCGGCCCGAGCGACGACGGCGGCCGCGATCGCGGCGTTTCCACAAGAGGCGATCGCGAGCTCCGAGTCTGCGTCGTCCAGATCGAGCGCCTGATGGAGCATCACCCCGAAGAGGTGCCGC
>CBDTYK010000164.1:0-4488 GCA_965364595.1 uncultured bacterium | reverse complement strand
TGTTCGCCTCGGAGCCCGATACGAGTCGTGCTGCGTGGTATCGCCTCATCCTGCGCCTCGGCCAGATCCTGTACACACCGGCTGCGGTCATCGTTCTGATCACCGGAGTGTTGCTCGTCACGGGCAGCGAGGCCTACGGGTTCGGGTCGACGTTCGTTTCGATCGGTTTCCTCGCCGTGATCGTGGGAGCCGGACTCGGAATGGCCGTGTACGGGCCGCGCAGCCGGGATGCGAGCGCAGCCCTCGAGAGCGGCGACGGCAGCGCCGCCTCCGCCGCCATGGCACGCATCAGGCAGGCGGGTCTCCTCGAGCTCGGCCTCCTCGCCATCACCATCGCCTCGATGGTCTGGAAGTGGGGCATCTGACCGGGCAGTTGCCGGGGCGGGCTCAGGTGGCCTGACAGGACGGGCACCACCAGATCTTCCGCCCCTTCATGTCCGCTCGTTCGATGGGCGTGTCGCAGCGCCGGCACGGCTGGCCCTTGCGCTTGTAGACGTAGGTCCGCTCTCCTCGCCCGATGTCCGACCGCCGTTTCCGGCCGACGTCCTCGGGATCGGTCGTCACGATCCGGCCGGACTTCTCCCCACGAGTCAACTGGGCGACGGACTCGTTCCAGATCCGCTCGATGTCGGATCCGGCGACACGCCGGGACTCGACGTGCGGGTTGATGCCGAGACGGAACAGGATTTCGGCTCGCTAGACATTCCCGATCCCACAGATGACGGATTGGTCCAGCAGAGCAGCACCGATCGGGACCGTGCGGCGACCGAGGAACGTCTCCATGTGCCCGAGGGCGTTCGAGTGGGTCTTCTTCCGAAGCGGATCCGGGCCGAGATCCGAGACGATCCGCTCCTCCTCGTCGGGATCGATGACCGAACAGTCCGTCGGACCGGACAGATACAGCGTGCCCTGGTCAGACACCATCTGCAGCCGCGTCCCATCGGTCGGTGGGGGTGGATCGTCTGCGTGGATCCGGAACTTGCCGAACAGGCCGAGGTGCACGTGCAAGACGTGGCCGTGATTCCAGCGATAGAAGAGGTGCTTGCCCCACGCGTCGATCTCGTCGATGACATGACCGTCGAGGAGGGCTGCTCCGTCATCGAAGCGACCCTGCGGGCTCGAAACGGCGAGTTCGGTGCCGACGAAACGCTTCGTCTGGAGTCGTGCGGCGCGGTGAATGGTGTGTCCTTCTGGCATCGCTGGAACGATGCCAGAAGGCGGGTCTTACCGGGACTCGATCACCAGTCCTGGTAGACGTCCTCGCCGGCGAACGAGACGTGACCGCAGATCGCACACACCTTCCGTGTGATCCCGCCAACCGTCTTCGAGGACTCGTAGATGTGCTCGTGCGCTTCCGGCTCGCGAGACTTCTTCCGGCCGAAGCGCGCCGAGCGAGATTTCCCGGAGTTGCGGGCATGGCGACCGGACTTCTGGGTCTGCGGGCCACTCTGCGTCTCCTCGGCAAGGGCCGTCGCGTCGGGCTCCGGTTCCTGGTCGAACTGCGGTTCCGTGTCGGCCCGTCCGTTGGACGACCACTGCGCGAAGAAGCTCGAATCCCCATCGGGTGGAAGTGGGACCGCAGCCGGTTCCTCGGTCGGCTCGTCCACGAGCGCCGCTGGACCCACCTCGGGCTCGGGCATCGATGGAGAAGCGTCGGCGACCGGCTCCGGGTCAACCGGTGCCGGCTCCTCGGGATCGGCCGGGCTCCCCACCGGACGGAACTCTGCGGTTGCAGCCGGTTCGAGCTCACCGAGCGGATGCACCTCGCGGAGCACCGCTCCGGTGGCAGGTGCCGCTTCCTCGATCTCGATCTCGTCATCCGACGGCTCTGGTTCGAGGGCAACCGGCCGCTGATCGACCGGGGCGGTTGCGACCGGAACGTATCCGTACGCAGATACGTCCTCGATGACGAGCTCGTCATCTTCGTCGTCCTCGAATGCTTCGACCGGGTCAGGCGCCACGGCCGGTGCCGGCTCGACCGCGCCGGCCGTTTCCACCGATGCAGCAGGCTGGTCGGTTTCCCGTGAAGGTTCGGGCGCGACCGCAGGCGGCTCGGGTGCGGGAGGCGGCGACGCAATCGGCGCCGGCTCGGCTTCGGCGATCTCGATCGGCCTTGGCGCAACCGGTGCGATGCTGTCGTCGACC
Source organism: uncultured bacterium (assembly GCA_965364595.1). Classification (GTDB taxonomy): domain Bacteria; phylum Actinomycetota; class Acidimicrobiia; order Spongiisociales; family ZC4RG35; genus JAHEDH01. The sequence goes on along the minus strand of CBDTYK010000164.1, from coordinate 2,343 downwards.
ACGGCGCTCTCCGCCACCGAATCGGCGAACGAGGGATTCGACTCGGGGAAGAACGGGACGACCTCGGGCATCGGCACGTCAGGAGCGGGCTCCGGTTTCGTGCTCTCGTCCGACTCGAGCTGGTCGGGCTCAGGCTCCGAACGACCCGCAACTGTCTTCTTCTTCGGCTTCCGGCCCTTGAAGACCCTCCGCTTCGAAAGGCGGCTCTGGACATCCTCGATCGTAGAGAGACCGTCATAGGCGAATCCGAGGGCGTCGTCGGCGATGAACACCATCTCCTCACCGTCGAGGTGCATCGAGAACTGATTCGAGAACAGGCGTTCGATCTCGACGGCGTCCATCCGCCACTCACCGAAGTCCTCGCCCTCGGACTCGAGCGACAGGAAGACATCTTCGAGCACCAGGTCGATGGGGATCCCCTCGCCTGGGTCACTCGGAAGTCGAAGACGTCCCTTGAACAACACCTGTACTCACCACTCTCGTTGTCGAGTGCTACAGCTGTGACGGCCCCCCGGCCCGATCAAGCGCATGAGCGAGATCCCCTACCTGCTGCCCTCGACTGTCACTGTAGGCCAAAACCTGCACGAAGACTCCTTCGACGCCGAAGCCGCCGTGGTGTAGGGATTTGTCGTCAATCGGCGAACTCGGAGATCGGCGGGCAAGTGCAGACGAGATGCCGGTCGCCGGCTGCGCCGTCGACGCGCCCGACCGGTGGGAAGTACCCCTTGGCCTCGAGGTCCTGGGTCGGGAATGCCCCGACCGACGCCGGATACGGATGATTCCAATCGTCGTTCAGGAGCATGGCCGCCGTGTGCGGGGCGTTCACCAGAGGGTTGTCGTCTGAGGGCCACTCCCCCGATTCGACCCGGGCGATTTCGTGCCGGATAGAGATCATGGCGTCACAGAATCGCTCCAGCTCGACGAGCGGCTCGGACTCGGTGGGCTCGATCATCAGCGTCCCGGCAACCGGGAAGCTCAAGGTCGGGGCGTGGAAGCCGTGGTCGGCGAGTCGCTTCGCGATGTCCTCGGCGCTGATGCCGGTGTCGTGTGTGATCCCCCGGATGTCGATGATGCACTCATGTGCCACCCGACCACCGGCCCCGGTGTACAGGATGGGGAAGTGCGGACCGAGACGCGTCGCAATGTGATTCGCCTCCAGCACTGCGACCTGCGTGGCCGTCGTCAGCCCATCGCCCCCCATCATCGCGATGTACGCCCACGGGATCGGCAGGATCCCGGCACTTCCGTACTTGGCGGCGCTCACGGGCCCGACCGGAGCATCGTCGTTCAGCGGGTCACCCGGCAGGAACGGAGCCAGGTGGGACCTGACGCCGATCGGCCCGACACCCGGCCCACCCCCACCGTGTGGGATGGTGAAGGTCTTGTGCAGGTTCAGATGCGATACGTCCGCGCCGAAGGCGCCCGGCTTCGCAACACCGACGAGCGCATTGAGATTCGCTCCGTCGACGTACACCTGCCCGCCGACGGCATGGACGGCGTCACAGATGTCGGTGATGGCTTCCTCGAAGACTCCATGTGTCGACGGGTACGTCACCATGAGTGCCGAAATCCTCGTGGAGTACTCGTCCAGCTTGGCCTTCAGATCATCGAGGTCGACGTTCCCGTTGTCGTCGCATGCCACGACCTTGACCGTCATGCCCGCCATGACCGCCGACGCGGCGTTCGTGCCATGTGCCGACGATGGGATGAGACAGATGTCCCGGTCACCTTCACCACGCGAGCGGTGATAGGCGCGGATCGCCAGCAAGCCCGCGAATTCGCCCTGCGAGCCGGCGTTCGGCTGGAGTGAGACTGCGTCGTAGCCGGTGATTTCGGACAGCCACGTCTCGAGTTCCTCGATCATCTCGATGTAGCCGGCGGCCTGATGCTCGGGGGCATAGGGGTGGATCGACGAGAATTCGGGCCACGTGATCGGGATCATCGAGGTCGTGGAGTTGAGTTTCATCGTGCACGACCCGAGTGGAATCATCGTCCGGTCCAGCGCAAGATCCTTGTCAGAGAGCGCTCTGAGATAGCGGAGCATCTGGGTCTCGGATCGGTGTGCAGTGAAGACCGGGTGGGTCAGATAGGGAGTCTGACGCGCCAGCTCTCGGGGAATACCAGCGATCGCGTCGTCGCCGAGTTCGGCGTCAAAGACGTCGAGGACCGCGTTCAGTGTCTCGATGTCGGTCAGTTCGTCGAGACTCACACCGAGTCGATCCTCGTCGACGCGACGGAGGTTGATTCCGGCCGCCTCTGCCCTGTCGGCGTGTCGGACGGCCTCGCCGGGTACCTCGATCGTGATCGTATCGAAGAAGGTGTCGTTGACGACGGAGACACCTG
>CBDTYK010000163.1:0-4500 GCA_965364595.1 uncultured bacterium | reverse complement strand
AGTCGCCCATTCCAACGAATCTCACCGGTCGTCGGAACGAGGCCGAGCAGTCCCCGGAGCACCAGCGACTTGCCCGACCCGATCTTGCCCGTGAGCACTACGAACTCCCCGCGTGCGACATCGAGATCCACTGCATCCAGACCGGTGGCCCCGTCGGGGTGGACGTACGCCAGACCTCGGATCTCCAGACGCTCGAAATGGTCGTCGATCACCTCGGGCTCGATGCTGGGAGACGACTCGGAGAAACGGATGAGCGTCCGGTCGAGAATCGCATCTGGAGGGGCATCGACCGTCGTCGCCTCGATTCGTTCGAAGGCCACGCCGGCCCGACGATGTTGGGCGAAGATGTTGCCGATCCAGGCCATGTTGGCTGCGAGTCGGGGCAGATAGGTCAGAAACACCGTGAGGTCGCCGATGGTGAAGTCGGGCGACCCCACTCGGGCGGACACGGCGATCAGGGTGATGGCAACTGCGATCGACGCCATGTTGTGGTTGATCGATCGCAACGCCTCGGTCAGAAAGACATCACGCAATGCTCGGTGTCGTCGGCGCTCGTTGAGGGTGCGGAACTGCTCCAGCATGGTGCCGCCCGAACCTGCGAGTTTCACCGACTGAACTCCACCAAAGAGCTCGCCGACAAATCCGGTCACGGCCTCGGTTGCACTGCGCATCTCCCGGCGCCGCCGACGGATCTCAGGTACGAGCGCCTGGGTCAGACCCAACGTCAACACCAGCGGAACCAGGAGCACCAGCGTCAGCCCGGCGTCGATCGACGCCATGACACCCAACGATCCCAAACCGAAGACGACGAAACCTCCGCCGTCCACGTAGCTCTCCAGATACTCCATCACGTCGTCGACATCATCTCGGAATGTCGAGATCGCTCGGCCGGTGGACTGTTCGATCACCCGCGACCCGGGCGCCTCGAGCAGCCATCGCAGCATGTTGCGCCGGAGCTGGAGGCTCTGTTCCAGCCAGTAGTCGATCCAGATGATCTCTCCCACCCACAGGATGCCGTTCCGACCCAATGCGATCACTGCGAAGATCGCGACGGGGCCCCACGCGTTCCCCGCAACGGTTGCGCCGTCGGTCAGAGCATCGAAGATCTGGCCGATCAGATATCCGAAGATGACCGGAGATCCGTGCATGATCGACCAGAGCAACGCCGAGATGGCGAAGCGACGCGGACGGTACCGCATGAGTTCGATCACGATCTGAAATGCGCTCATGCCAGGGCATCTCCTGCAACGAGCATCGAACTGAACGCCGAGTCCGGATCCGATGCGAGAGCGGCACGCGAGCCGTGTTCGAGAATCGAGCCGTCCGCCACCACCATGACCTCATCCACCGTGCTGAGCGTGTCCAACCGGTGGGCGATGATGATCACGGTTCGGCCCGAGAACAGCCGCTGGGTTGCGTTCGCCAGCAGCGACTCGGTTGCGGGGTCCAGCCGTGACGACGGCTCGTCGAGCAGGACGAGGCCGGGGGATTGCAGAAACACGCGAGCGAATGCGAGGAGCTGGCTCTCGCCGGCGCTGAGCCCGGCACCGTCGCTTCCGATGAGCGTGTCGAGACCGAGATCGTCGATCCATGCATCCAACCCGGCTGCACGGAGCGTTTCGCGGATGTCATCGTCGGACCGGGACCGATCGAAATACGTGAGGTTGTCACGAACGGTGGCCGCGAACAGCTGGACGTCTTGGGTGACGACACCGACATGCCGTCGCAGCGACTCCTCCGAGATGGCCTCGAGCGGCATTCCTCCCAGATGAATGGCGCCTGATCCGGGCTGGTAGAGCCGGGAGAGCAGCCGGGTGATCGTCGTCTTGCCACCACCGGTGCGCCCGACGATTCCGAGTGTGGTGCCTTCGGACAGCTCGAAGTCGACCCCCAACAGCACCGGCTTGTCGTCGTAGGCGAACGACACGCCATCGAACCGGACCGACAGCGCGCCGTCCGGCAGATCGGCGTCACCGACCTCGAGGATGGAGCGGAGTCGCCGGATCGCGTCGATCCGGAGAATGCCACCGGCAGCCTTCTGGAGTTCCTGGAACTCCTGTGAGACCTGTTCGATGGGCACCCGGACCAACTGGGTGTATTGCAGGAGGAGGAAGGCGGTGCCGACGGTGATCGCGTCCGACGACACGAGCAGCACACCGAGGATCAGCGCGATGATGTCGCCCGACCAGAACGCCGTGTTCGAGCCGACCCAGAACTGGGCGCGCTTGCGCCAGGCCGTCCGGGTCCGCTCGAAGAAGTCCGTGGCGACGGGAACGAACGAGGCCATCGAGGCGGCACCGCCGCCGTTCGCCCTGATGTCCTCGACGCCGGCGAGGCGCTCTTCGATGAAGCCATACAACTGCGCAGAGGTCTCGCGTTCCTCCTCGGCGGCCGAAACGGCCATCGATCGCATTCGCAGGAGCAGCATCAGCACCGCCGCCACATAGATGCTGATTCCCAGACCCATCCGCCAGTCCGTGAACCACGACACGACGAGGACACCGACGAGGAGCAGACCGGAACCGAGCAGTTTGACCATGAATCGAGCGATGAACTGTGAGACCGCCGTGACGTCGCCGTCGACCCGCTCGATCAGCTCTCCAGGTGTCGTCGAGGTGTGATACGCCATGTCTAGGCCGATGAGGTGCTGGGCCATGTCGGCTCTGAGCTCGTTGGTCGCCCGCCAGCCGACATCGGCGCCCAGATACGTGGCGAGCGCCGAGAGCAGCTGTTTGCCGACCGCGAGCCCGAGATAGAGCACTCCGAGGGTCACGAGCGAGTCGACCTCGATCGATCCGAGCGCAGCGTCGATGAACTGCCGAAGGATCAGCGGCGCTCCGAGCTCGAAGCCGATACCGATGACGAGAACGGCGGCGAGCAGCGAGACGCGGACGCGAAAGGGCCTCAGGTATTCGAGTGTGGATCGATAGTCGGGCGCGGTCACAGGTGCTCGGATTCGTTGAACCCCGCCACCATATGCGTCTCAGGCCCGTCAGGTGCCCGATTTTCGACGCACCGACACGCGACGAGTTCACTAAAGCACCGGCCGCTCGGGCCGACGATACGTATGGACGCAAGGAGCCCAATCGTGCCCAGAGTGCTGGTCGCCGAAGACGAGAAGGACATTCAGTTTCTGTATACCGCCTGGCTGCGCCGGGAGGGCTACGACGTCACGACCGCCGACAACGGGCTCGAAGCGATCTCTGCGTTCGAGTCGTCGGGCTTCGACATCGTCGTCCTCGATGTGATGATGCCCGAGGTCGACGGACTCGAAGTCTGCAGGCACATCAGAGCCGGCGATCCCCATGTTCCGATCCTCATGGTGAGCGCACTCGCACGACCCGACGACGTGGAACGGGGCCTTCAGGCCGGCGCCAGCCTCTACGTCGACAAGCCAGTGACACCAAGAGAAGTCATCCTGCGGATCCGCGAAGTCGTCGCCGCCGCCTGACCATTTCGTCCCACGTCACACGTCACACGTCACACGTCACACGTGGGACGTAGGACGTAGGACGTGAGACGTGAGACGCCCCTCACATGTTCCTTCGGTAGCGGCCACCGATCTCGTAGAGAGCGGCCGACATCTGACCGAGCGATGCGAGTGGAGCGGCGTTCAAGAGCGCCTCGAACACATTCGCCCCCTCCACCGCTGCGAGCTGGAGACGTCGTAGGGCATCCGCCGTCACGTCTGGGCGCATCGCCTTGAAGTGCTCGATCTCCTCGATGACACGGTCCTTGTCACGATCGTCCGATCGAACCAGGGCGTCTGGCACCACGAACGGCGAACCCTCGGCCGAGAGGAAGGTGTTGACTCCGACGATCGGCAGCTCTCCCGACTGCTTGCGCTGCTCGTACAGCATCGACTCCTCCTGGATCTTCGATCGCTGGTACTGGCGCTCCATCGCACCCAGCACTCCTCCACGATCGTCGAGCCGCATGAACTCGGCCAGAACGGCCTCCTCCACCAGGTCGGTGAGCTCGTCGACGATGAACGAGCCCTGCAGCGGATTCTCGTTCTTCGTCATCCCGAGCTCCCGGTTGATGATGAGCTGGATCGCCACGGCCCGCCGGACCGACTCCTCGGTGGGGGTGGTGACGGCCTCGTCATAGGCGTTGGTGTGAAGGCTGTTGCAGTTGTCGTACACGGCGTAGAGCGCTTGGAGGGTCGTCCGGATGTCGTTGAACGAGATCTCCTGGGCGTGGAGCGACCGACCGGACGTCTGGATGTGGTACTTGAGCTTCTGAGACCGCTCGTTGGCGCCGTACCGGAGCTTCATGGCACGCGCCCAGATCCGCCGCGCCACCCGCCCGATCACGGCGTACTCGGGGTCGAGCCCGTTCGAGAAGAAGAACGACAGATTGGGGGCGAAGTCGTCGATGTCCATACCTGCGGCGAGATACGACTCGACGAACGTGAACCCGTTGGCCAACGTGAACGCGAGCTGCGTGATGGGGTTGGCGCCGGCCTCGGCCATGTGATAGCCCGAGATCGACACCGAG
>CBDTYK010000162.1:0-4532 GCA_965364595.1 uncultured bacterium | reverse complement strand
GTTTCACGTTTCACGTGAGCCGTGTGGAGCATCTCCCCGACGGCGACCGCGACGGGGAGGCCCCACAACGAGAGATGCCGGACCTCACGGACCGGGAATCCTGCGTCGGCGAGCGACGCTTCCACGTGGATCGGCCGGCAGTCGAGCACGTGAGGGAAACGTTCATGCCCCCGCTCGTAGACCCGCTGCATCAGCGGCGCCGGGTGGCGCTTGTCGAGTGCAACCACGGCGAGCCGGCCGCCAGGTCGGAGGACTCGTCGGCATTCGGCGAGCACCGCCGGGATCTCCGGCGTGTCGAACAACTCCAGCGTGAAGCTCATGAATCCGGCATCGAAGCTGCTGTCGGCGAACGGTAGGTGGACGGCGTCGGCCTGCACCACCGCGTCGGTCCCGGAGCTGGCGCAGCCTTTGAGCCTCCGGCCTGCGAGTGTGCACATCTCAGATGACAGGTCCACGCCGATCACCCATCCTTCCGGCCCGACGGCATCCGCCATCTCGCAGACTGCGAGCCCCGGACCGCACCCGATGTCGATCACCCGCTCGCCGCGGCGCGCTTCGAGGGCGTCCAACCCGGCCGCTCGCGCGTTCCGCTCCCAGAACCCCTCCAGGAGGCCGTACAACGGAGCGACCCGGTCATAGGACTCTCGTGTCTCGTCCCTGGTGGTCGGCACACAGGCCACGGCATCGATCGCCGGGTCGGCGGAGTATTCGACTCCGAGCGCAACCAACGGAATTCGCTCGGCGAGCACCCTCGGATCGGATCGGATGAGATCGATGCCGAGCATCCGGCCCACGAGTCGAGCTGCGAGCGGATGCTCCTGCACGTACTCCCGGTGGATCCGGACCGCATCTTCGATGTCGACGGTCGCCGCAGTGACCGGGTGCCGCTTCCCGCCCACCGTGATCCGAGCGTGAGGGTTCTGCATCAGATTGCGATACCAATCGGAACGTTCCCCCCACGCTGCAGCGACGTACCACACCGCAGGATCCTCCTGGTGTGAGACCACCTCGAGAACCGACCTTCGGCTGCGCCCGGTCCGGCGGCCGACGTGGGACAGCAACAGCAGGCGCCCGAAGAACAGCCACCCCAGTCGGAGACGAAACACGATCACCGGCGCCCGGAACGCTGCCGCCAGCAATGCCGATGGGCGACGATCGATCAGCCCACTCACGAATCCGAGACTAGGACGGTCGGCACGAGCTGTCAGTGCCGCAGCGGCCGTGGGGCTCGGTTCGCATGAAGACGTCTATGAGTTCACCTCTCGCCGAGTGAGGCGGTGACCGACGTCTCGACCGGGGGGTTGACCCGATCGTCGACGACGGCGAAGATCTCGATCTCGGTGGTGTCCTCGTAGGCGGCGTTGTTCCAGTAGAGCCGGTACGGCTGGGCGTCATCGACGCCGAGGAGGACCGGTTCTCCCCCGTCGACACTCACCGAGAAGGTGACCTCGGCGTAGCGATCGTCGGACAACTCCGCCTCGATCCGGTAGCGGAACGTCGGGATCTCCGCACCGGGCGCCGGTCGAACGATGTCGATGACCGGCGAGTCCGCGGGTGTCGCAATCTCTCGATCCGCCATGAGAACGACCGTCGATGTTGGTGGGACGTCGACCGACAAGACCCCATCGGTGTCGGCGGTCACCACTGCGTCGGTCCCGTACACGGGGCTGAACACTCCATCCGGTGTGATGGTCGCGACCGTGGCTGTCGATGCGGAGCTTCCTGCGTTGCTGACGACCACGTACTCGACTCGAACGTCGCGATCGATACGCGAGAAGGCGAAGACATCACCTTCGGCGGAACGTGTGACCTGGGCGCCGGACTCCAGTGTCGGGTGCTCCCGGCGGAGCCGAGCCAGCTCCGAGTAGTGCTCGTACAGCGGGTGCTCGGTATCGAAGTTCTCGTCGGCATGCGTCCGATCCGTGCCGATCAGATCGTCGTCGAGATACTCGGCGGTCTCCGACGGAAACAGTGTCTGGCGGGCGAGTTGATCGCCACCGGAGCCTGCGAAGCCCTGTTCGTCCCCGTAGTAGACCAGGGGAACCCCACGGGTCGTGAACATCAGGTCGTAGGCGAGTTTCATTGCGGTGAGTTCTTCCTCCTCGCCGGCACCGACCAGGCCGACCTGGGTGAAATAGCCGAGCCTCCCCTCGTCGTGGTTGCCCAAGAACTTCACCTGCATCGATGCGTTGGAGTCGACGTCCGTGAACCAGTCGTCGTCATCGAAGTTGTCTGCGAGCTGCTGCGCCCCCGCTCCGTTGATCACGAACCGGCGGACCGCCGCATCGAACCCGAAGTCGAGGGTGGACGAGAACCCGAGCGCGGTCGAGTAGTACGAGTTGAAGATCGGATCCTCGCTGAACACCTCCCCGAACATGAAGAAGTCCGGTCGACCGGCATCGGCCGCCGTCTGTCGGATCGCAGGCATGAACTCCGCCCAGAACTCGTCGTTGACGTGCTTGGCGGTGTCGACCCGGAACCCGGCGATCGGATAGGTCTCGATCACGTCGGTGTACAGGTCGATCATCCCCTCCACGACGCGGGGGTCCTCGGTGAACAGATCGTCGAGCCCGAAGAAGTCCCCGAGCAGCGAACTCTCTCCCTGGAACGTCGAGTTGCCCCGGTTGTGATACACGGTGGGGTCGTTGAGCCAATCCGGTGACTTGACCGTGGCGTCCGCTTCGTTCGCGAAGGTCGGGGTGTACGGGAACGAGATCTCTGCATCGAGCTCGGGGAAGTCGGGACTTCCCGCCACGTCTGCGGGGTCGAACTCGGTTCCGTCTGCGGTGAGGAACGGCGCCGACCCGGTGCCCCGGTAGGCAAAGGTGTCCTCTTCGAAGGTGATCACGTCGCCGGTGTGGTTCATGACCACGTCGAAGTACACCTCGATCCCACGGTCGTTCGCCGCCTCGATGAACGTCACCATGTCCCCGCTGGTTCCGAGGTGCGGGTCGATACGGGTCCAGTCGATGTTCCAGTAGCCGTGATACCCGGCGGAGGAACCCTCGATGGTCCCGTCGCCCTGGATGGTTCGATTGACGAACGGCGGTGTGATCCAGATCGCCTCGATACCGAGCCCTGCGATGTAGTCGAGTCGCTCGGTCAGGCCGATGAGGTCACCACCGTGATAGAAGCCGGTATCGGTGGGCAGGAACCCATGGACCTCCGGGCCGGCGGCCGGGTCGATCCCGCCCGTGTCGTTGCCTTCGAAGCCGTTGGAGAATCGGTCGGTCATGACGAAGTAGACCGGTCGTTGGACTGCGGCGTGGCGGACGGGAGGTGCGATGAGTCCGGTCAACGTCGGGACGGTGGTCGCCGGCTCAGGTGCGATGGCCGTCGATGCAGACACCTCGGTGGTCGTCGTCGGCTCGTCGACCGCAGTGGTGCATGCGGCGAGAACGACGGCCGTCGCCACTGTGAGGATCAGCCTCTTCTGCACGCTGACAGGCTACTCACGGGCAATTCACGCACGAATCGGCTCTTCGTGCGAGTGAGCGGCCCGCGTCGATCGTATGCTTGCCGCAATGAACGTGTTCCGCCCCCTGAAGCTGGCCCTGCTTGCGCTGATCGCGTTCGCGGGGGGATCGTATGCCTATTGGTACTTCCTCGGGTGGGGCTCACCGGCCGAGAACGAGTCTCCGATCGGGGAGGTCTCTCGATGGTGCGAACGTGTCGCCGACGGTCTGCTGCGCGAGCCGGTGAACACGCTCGGGAACCTGGGCTTCGTCATCGTCGGGCTGTTCATGTTCTGGGTCCTCGCACGGGATCACGTGACCACTCGGCACGTCGAGAACCACTTCATCGGCAACCAGCCGATCGCGCTGCTCTACGCCTCGGCATCGCTGTTCCTGGGCCCCGGGTCGATGCTGATGCACGGCACCCACACCTTCTTCGGTGCCTGGCTGGACAACGTGTCCATGGTCGCCTACATCCTCGTGCCCGTCCTCTACAACCTGAAGACACTGGGCCGTTGGTCGAACCGCACGGTGTTCCTCATCTACGGCTTGCTCCTCGTGATCTATGGCGCCGGCTACTGGTTCATCGACCCCGGACTGGGAATCAACCTCGAACTCTTCGAAGTGGCGATCCCGATCTGGCTGATCACCGAGGCCCTCATCCGTTTCGACTACGCCTGGGTGCGCTGGCTGTCGGGTCTGCTCGGGTTCGGTGTCGCCGCCGTCTTCGGGATCTTCCCACAAGAGATGCTCGAGGCACCCGAGGAGTACTGGTGGGTGGTCCTGTTCTGGCTGCCGGCGGTCGTGATGCGAGGCCAGGTCCTCGTGTTGCGTTGGTACTTCCCGTGGTTCTTCATCGGGGTTGTCTCGTTCTTCGGCGCGTACGCCATTTGGCTCACCGGAACCGACGACAGCACTCAGTGCGACCCCGACAGCCTGCTCCAACCGCATGCCATCTGGCATCTCCTCACAGCGTTGGCAACCTTGGCGTTCTTCTTCTACTTCCGCACCGAAGAGGACCGTGACAGCTACATCCCCAGCGAATCCTGGAGCAAGTAGATGAGGGGGGCGACCCCC
>CBDTYK010000161.1:0-4547 GCA_965364595.1 uncultured bacterium | reverse complement strand
TTTCGGCCGTTCGCTCGGGGAACCATCTGGGGTTTCAGCGTCGGTTGCATTGCAACCCCTTCTCTCGCCGGCTATTCCCGTGGATACCGCCGGCTCGCAATCCGTCGCCAGAGGCCAAAGGCCAACAGCCAGGAGCCAACAGCCTCCAGTCAGATCTTCAATTCGAGAGCGGTCGGGAGCATCGTGGCCCGAAATGCACCGTGACCGATCGGGTCGCCATCGACCTCGACGGGCCACTCCAGTTCCGGGGTGAAGGTGAACTCACCGAGACTTCTGCGTCTGACGCCGGGGTGTGTGAGATGCATACCTCGCATCAACGCAGGGAGCATTCGGGGTATCGCGGTCTTCGGGAGGTCGATGAGCTGGGTGTCGAGCTTCCCGTCGACGAGGAGCGCCTTGGGCGCGACGTTCCAGCCACCTCCGAAGAACTGACCGTTGGCTGCCACCATCAGCAATGCGTGTTGGCGGTGCGTGCGCCGAGGTGTCGACAATTCGACGTCGCATGCCCGAAATGCCGGGGCCGCAGAGGCGACGGCGGTGATGTACCGCAAACCTCCGAGCCTGCGCGGCATCCGCCCGGACGCCTCGACAACGGCAGCCGCCAGTCCGGCGTTCGCCACGTTGACGAAATGGCGAACCCCCCATGCACCCTCGAGACGCCCGACGTCGATGCGATAGGTGTTGGGTGTGCTCAAATGGCGGGCAGCCTCTTCGATCGACTGCGGGATCCCGAACGTGCGGATGAGATCGCAGCCGGTGCCGGCGGGGAGCACCCCCACGATCGCCCGCTCGACGATTCCCTGGTGGGCAAGTGCGTCGACGACGGTGCTGACGGTTCCGTCGCCCCCGACGAGCGCGATCGGCCGGCCGTTCTGGACCGCCTCACACGCCGCCTGGCGCATCTCGTCCCGGCTGGTCGGGCTCTCGATGGTCGCACGTACACCATGGCGCTGCAGGGCCTCCTCGACGCGGGCTTCCGGGACGGCGGATGGGCCCGCCGCCGTGTTGCGCAAGATGACCCACTCGCGGTTCATGTCGCACCTTGCGCCCGGACGACCCCGCGATCGATGAGCTGCAGGCCGACGTTCGCTTCGTCGGAGAGCTCGGAGAACGTGTCTCGAAGCTGCTGGACGAGGTCGACGAGCTGGCGCGACACCCGCACGAAGTCACCGGGAGCCATCGTGCCCGTTGCCAGGTCGTCCAGGTCGACGCCGTGTGCCCATTGGAAGGCAGCATTGGTGAAGCCGGCATCGGGCCGACGCGACGTCACGAGCCGTTTGGTGCTCTCGAGTTCGGTCAGCTCTTCCCAGAGCTCGAGGATCGCCTCGAATCGCTCGGCGACGACGTCGTTGGGCCACTCCGGGGCGGCAGCGGTGTCGGTTCTCGGCTCGTAGACGAACACGGATGCGAGTGCGACGAACTCCTCCGGCGTCAGGGACCACAGCAACCCGCGTTCAACGGCCTCGGTGAGGAGCAGATCGAGCTCGTTGTAGACGAAGCGCAGCCGGTCCCCTCGCGGCGTCAACGACCAGCCGTCCAGGTATCCCCATTCGGTCAGGAGCGCCTCGATGGATCGGAAGTCCTTGACGAGTCCGATGCCTTCCTGCTGGAGCTTGCGTCTGAGCTGCTCGATGCGCTTGGCGGTGCGAACCGACTTGCGATACGAGGCGACGTGGTTCGACGCCTCCGGGCACCGGGCAACGGGGTGCTTCACCACTTCGTCGACCTCGGGCTCCGGCTCCGGCGTCTGTCGCAATTCGACGTTCCGATACTTGCGGATCTGACGCAGCATGTTCTGTTGGAACGACCGATCGTTGGGTCTGAAGTGGTCGGGCATTCGAACCGCGCCCAGCGTGACCGCCCCCTGCAGATCCCGGTCTCCTACCGTCGATGTCTTGCCGGAGGTGGACAGCACGAGGAAGCGAACGTTCTTGTTGCCTTTCGTCAGCTTGCGGAGAACGAGGTAGCGACCTTCTCGTGCTCCGCCGGGGATGGCGACGATGTCCCCCGACTGGAGTCGGCTGCTGATCCCGCCGGCCGGCGAGCGCCGCTGTGCATCGAGCAGTCGGGTGTATTCGGCGATGTCACCGAGGTGACATTCGGCCCGTACCTGCTCGTCGACGAGGCGATCCTGCATCTCAGCGAGTCGGCGCTCCGAGCCCTGATCGTCGTTTCCGCGGAGATACTGGGCGAAGGAGGCGTTGAGGAGTTCTTCGGCGCGTTCCTGGTCGTAGTTCGCAACGAGATTCGCTGCCATGTTGTAGGTGGGTCGAAAGCTCGAGGTGAGTGGATGGGCACCGGCTTCGGCGACCTTCACGACCTGCTTGAAGTCCACGAATCGTGAGTGGAGCACCACGCCGTAGCCTCGCTCATCGATGCCGCGGCGACCGGCCCGGCCCGTCAGCTGTGTGTAGTCGCCGGGGCCGAGCAGCGAGTGTGACTCGCCGTCGAACTTCGAGAGATTCTCGAGGACGACGGTCCTGGCGGGCATGTTGATCCCGAGGGCCAGCGTCTCGGTAGCAAACACGGCCTTGAGCAGACCGTTGGCGAACAGCTCCTCCACCGTCTCCTTGAAGGCCGGGACGAGCCCGGCGTGATGTGCGCTGACCCCGGCCTCGAGACCGGCGACCCATCGGCCGTAGTCGAGCGCTCGCAGGTCCGAATCCGACAAGTGCGCAGTCCGCTCCTCGGCGATCGCCCGCACTCGCTCTCGCGAGTCGGGATCGATCAGCCGGACACCCGCCTCGACCATCGACGTTGCTGCAGATGTGCAGCCTGCCCTCGAGAAGATGAAGAAGATCGCAGGCAGCATGTTCTCGGCGTCGAGGTGCTCGACGGTTGCGATGCGGCGAGGCGTCCGGAAACGGGCCCTGCCACCTCGCTCGAGGCCGAGCAGATGTTCGAGCTTCGAGTTGGTGCGAGTGCGCCCTTCACGGCTCGTGAACATCGGGAACAGCCGCAGGTCGCCTCCCCGCATCCGATCCGACAACAGGTACATCGACTCGAGCGGAACAGGCCGGTCCCATGTCTGGACGAGGTTGGTGTGGCCTCGGCCCTCGCCCATCCATCCCGAGAACTCCTTGGCGTTGGCGATCGTGGCAGAGAGACACACGAATTGGGCGTGCCGTGGGGCATGAATGATCACCTCTTCCCACACTGCGCCGCGAAACCGGTCCTGGAGGTAGTGGACCTCGTCGAGGATCACGAAGCCGAGGTCATGGAGGAACTCGACGTCTGCATAGATCATGTTCCGCAGCACCTCGGTCGTCATGACCACGATCGGAGCATTCCCGTTGATGACGTTGTCCCCGGTCAACAGACCGACCTGATCTGCGCCGTGCTCATCCACGAGATCGCCGAACTTCTGGTTCGAGAGCGCCTTGATCGGGGTGGTGTAGAAGATCCGCTTTCCCCGCTCGAGGGCGAGATGCACCGCGACCTCCGCGATCAACGTCTTGCCCGAACCCGTCGGCGCAGTCACCACGACGTTCCATCCGGACTCGATCGCTTCGGCCGCGTCCCACTGGAACGGGTCGGCCTCGTACGGCTTCGACGCCAGGTAGTCGGCGACGGTCATGGCTGCGGTGTCGGCGTCACTTGCGGAGCAGCAGACGCACCATCCAGTACGTCACCTCGTAGAAGAGGTAGAGCGGGACCGAGAGCAGGGTGAGCGTGAGTGCGTCCCCGGTCGGAGTGATGGCAGCTGCGACGATGACGATGATGAGCACCGCCCAACGGCGCCCGCTGGCCAGTTGTGCGGATGTGACCACCCCGGCGGCAGCCGCAGCGAACAGGAACACCGGATACAAGAAGGAACCGCCGAATGCCAGGAGGAATCGGACGGTGAACGAGAAGTAGTCACCTATGCGCAGGTTCGACTCGACGTCGGGGAATATGCCCAACAGGAACTCGAGACCTCGTGGAAGGCTCCAGTATCCGAAGGCGATACCTCCGCAGAAGAGGAGGACACATGCTGCGATGATGGGGATGGCCCATCGACGCTCGCGCGCCGTCAGGGCCGGGTTGATGAACGCCCAGATCTGATACAGCACCACCGGACTCGCCAAAACGACGCCTCCGAACACTGCGACCTTCATCAGAACGGAGAACTGTTCGGTCGCGTTCAACGCCTGAAGCCGACAACTGTCGCCGCACACCTGGTCATAGGGCGCTTCGAGGATGAGCCGGATCTGGTTGGCGAAGAGCAGCGCGATCAGCGCACCAACGAAGATTGCGCCGGCGATCTTGACGATCCGCCAGCGGAACTCCTCGAGGTGGGCGAGGATGGGTTGGCGGTCGTCCGCCACCACGTCGGTCACCCTGTCGCTTCGTCAGGCTGGTCGTCTTCGGTGACGAGCTCACCCTCGTCGAGCGGCGGGCCGGTCCGCTCGATCGACTCGAGCTCAGCCATTGCATCAGGAGGTGTGGGACCGGGAAGCGGTCTTGGACCCACCCAGGCTGGGCCAGTTGCCTCAGCGCCTTGGGCTGCCTCGTCGACCGGCAAACCGGTTCGTTCGATCGACTCGAGATCGGCCATGGCATCGGCA
>CBDTYK010000160.1:0-4582 GCA_965364595.1 uncultured bacterium | reverse complement strand
ATACCACACCCCGATCACCGCCCCGAACACCGCCAACGGCCCCACCAACAGCCGCACCTTGTGCTGCCAATCCGCTCGCGACGGAAAGAACGTCGTCGACGGCGTCAACGTCTCGATCCCATGCGGATGTGGCTCAGGCGCCCCCCGCTCCAACGGCTTCTGGACGTCGGTCATCTTCCAACCACCAGCTGACGGCGCATACCGCATACCGCGTACCGCATGCCGTGGGGCGTATTGCGCGGGGCGTATGGCGTATGGCGTATGGCGTATGCCGTCATGCGTACGACATCCTCAACGCCTCGGACACCTTCCCGGAGAGCTCGGCGAATTCGGGTGAGAAGCGGAAATGCTCGTCCCTCGGGAAGCCGAACGGGACCTCGAACTCGGCGATCACTCGGCCGGGCCGCGCCGACATCACGAGAACCCTTGTCGACATGTAGATCGCCTCGTAGATGGAGTGCGTGATGAAGAGGCCGGCGAACCGTTTGAGCGAGAACAGTTCCAGCACTTCGTCGTTCAGCCGCTCCCTCGTGATCTCGTCGAGTGCGCCGAACGGCTCGTCGAAGAGGAACACCGACGGATCGAGTGTCAGCGACCTGGCGAGGCTCACTCGCATCTTCATCCCGCCGGACAGCCGTTTGGGGTGGTGGTTCTCGAATCCGGTCAGATCGACGAGGTCGATTGCCTCCTTGGCTCGCCGAGTCCTCTCGGCCTGGTCGATGTCGTGGAGTTCTGCGAGCAACTCGACGTTCTTCTGGACGGTCCGCCACGGGAGGAGCGTGGCGTCCTGGAACACGTACCCGATTCGGTCTCGGTCGACCGACAGCGATCCGGCCGTGTGGGTGAGGAGGCCCGACGCCAGCTTCAGCAGCGTCGACTTCCCGCATCCCGATGGTCCCACGACGGTGACGAACTCCCCCGGGGAGACCGAGAAGGAGATGTCCTTCAGTGCTTCGGTGCCGTCGGGATAGACCATGCCGACGGAGTCGAAGACGAGGGTTGAGCCTGCTGAGGTGTTCATCGGTGGCCAGGGGATCGCAGGGATGCGAGTGTAGCGTTGGGCGACGATCCGCCGCCCCGAGACGCGTTACGAGAAGGTGAAGATGCGCCGCCATCTGGCAGAACTGAGACTCCCCGACATCGCCCGGCTCTCCGAGTCGTCGATCGTGATGCAGCCGGTCGGAGCGATCGAGCAGCACGGCCCACATCTGCCCTTCAACACCGACCTCGTGATCCCGTCACGAACCGCCGATGCCCTCGTCGAGCGAGTCGGCGACGATCTCGACCTGTGGCTGCTCCCACCGCTGGCGTACACCAAGTCGAACGAACACGCGTGGGCTCCGGGCACGGTCTGGCTGTCGGCTCAAACGTTGCTCGCGGTCCTCGACGATCTCGGTCGGTCGTTGTCGCAGCTGGCTGCCGGGAAGCTGGTGTTCTTGAACGGCCACGGCGGCAACAGCGCACTGCTCAATGTCGCATGCCGGGACATCAGGCTGGCACACGGCCTGCAGACGTTTCTGATGCATCCGATGCTCCCTCCCGACCACGGTGGCGAGTCTGCGCACACAGAGCTCGGAATGGGCATCCATGGTGGACACGACGAGACATCGCTCATGATGCATCTGGCCCCGGAGCTGGTCGATTCGACGCTACCTCCAGCGGTGATACCCGAGCGCCTGGCGGACAACCGGTACGTGCGGTTCGGAGGTCCCGTCAGCTTCGGATGGCGCTCGGACGACTTCACCACGGACGGTCACATCGGCGACCCGACCGGCGCCTCGGCAGAGGCCGGAGCCACACTGTTCGAGTCCATCCTCGAGCACCTGTCCGCGGCGCTCGTGGAAGTGGCCGGGTTCGGCACGTGATGGGACGCGCATCGACCGACTCGGGGGACGTCGATGTGATCAGGCGTTGACGACCATCACCGGGCAGCGGCGTACCGCGACTGCACCAGGTCTTCGATGGCGAGGACCAGAGTCGTGAGGTCGCCGTCCGCTTCGAGCAACACGCTCATACGTTCGTCGTCGTCTGCGCACTCTCGCAGCAGCCAGAGCGCCGTCCCGAGCTCCGAGTTGGGGAAGTCGTCTCGCGCAAGTGCCATGATCCGTTCGCTCAACACGGGTGTGGTCTCGATCGTCATCCGACATCCAGCATGGTTGCCAACTCGTTGAGGAGGTCCTGCTCCTCTTCGGAGATCCGTGGGCCACGAAGGCGCCAGTGGTCGCGTGCAGCATCGGCAGTGTCTATTGCGATCTCGAAGAGCCATTCCCGGAAGTCGCGATTGTCGGCGCCTGGAGCCTTTGCGTCGACCGCCTCGAGCACACCCTTCAACTGTTCATGCCAATCGGCGAGCTGCTCCGGCTCGACCAATGGTCCACTACTGGGCGCGTCCTTCAGGTCGCGAGCGATCGTCCGGACGAGGTCGCGGTGCTCGGTCGAGCCGTAGGCCAGGTCGATCTGCTTGTCTACGGCGCCGATCTCCCTGAGCACGGAGAACGGGCTACCGCCGTCTGCATCGATCACAGCAGTGCCGACGATCCACGGAGCGATTCGGACCGACTGCCACTCGTCACGTGTGAACTTGAACCCGTCCATCTGATCCGCTCCTCGTGTCGGTGGTGCACACATCCTCCAAGACCGGTCGACGGACACGCCAGAGCCGATGGTCACGAGGTTCTCTCGTGGCGACGGCGCACGTTGAACAGAGACGGAATGCTCGTCAGGTGATGTTCCGACGGACCCTCTCGACGAACCGGCGGCGCTGCTCGAGTGTCGATCGGTCCACGTCGTACATGGCCAGCCACCGGGTCCGGCATCTCCAGCCGCACAACGACCGCAGCGTGCGTCTGATCATCTTGCGGCCGACGTCGCCTTCGGCGAGGTTCACCCACCTGCTCGAACCGTGAGTGGTCACGATGAACATCCGACGGATGTGGGTGAGTGGTCCTGGGATCAGACCCTCGTCGGTGTGGTGATAGGCGACGCCGTTGGTCCACACCCGGTCCACCCAGCCTTTGAGGATCGCCGGCGGTCCTGACCACCATGTGGGATACACCCAGACGATCGAGTCGGCCCACCGGAGCAGTTCGCTGTGGGGATCGGTCCATGGCTTGACCTCGGCGGTGCGACGATGCAACGACCACTCGTCTTCGCTCATCGCAGCGCGAAATCCCCTTGCGTACAGGTCGATGGTGCGATGTTCGTGGCCGGCCGCACTCAGGGCGTCTTGAACCGTTGCGACCAGATGTGCGCTGAATGACCCCGGATCCGGGTGGGCATGGACGATCAGCGCTCTCACAACGTGCGTAGCCGCTCATCGACCCGACCGACGAAGGCCGCTCGTTGCTCAGCCGTCGAAGCGTCCAAGGAGTACATCCCCAACCAGACCGGGTCGATCCGATGAGGGATGTTGAGGCGCAGGGCCCGGAGCAGGGTCCGTCGTCCGCCGTCGCCCATGAGCGTCATCTTCCAGCGCGGCGACCCGTAGGTCGTGACCCCGATCACGCGACGGACGTTGTGCAGCGCCGGACGCACGCGACCTCGATCGTCGAATTCGAACGCCACGCCGGGGACGAGTGTCTTCTCGAGCCACCCTTTCAACATCGCCGGCAGACCCGACCACCAGGTCGGGAAGACGAACACCAGCGTCTCGGCGGCGAGCACCGACTCGACGTGGCCGGCGACCATGGAATCGACGATCGGCTCGTTGCTGTGGTACCGCTGGTGTTCTTCCAATGTCATCTCGGGTCGGAATCCGAGTCGATACAGGTCGATGAGTTCGGTCTCATGGTTGACCGACAGAGCCTCGACCGTCACCTGAGCGAGATGGTGATTGAACGAACGCTCGCTCGGATGTGCATGGACCACCAAGGCGCGTGGGCGGCCGGAGCCCCGACCGTCGGTGGGTTGCATCAGAGAAGCGGGATCACTTCCTCGCGGAACCGGTGGAGCTGGTCCTCGACGAGGCCGTACGGGTCGCCGGCGAATTGGGGGAACAGCGTGATGTAGTCGGCGCCGATGCTGTCCCGGTAGAAGGCGATCCCCTCGGCGACCTCCTCGGCGGTCCCGACCACCCACGTCTTGTTCTCGATCGACTCCTCGAGGGTCGGGATGAGCCCCGGCCCGACCGGCCTGCCATCAGAGCCTGCATAGCCGCGTGACCATCCGTACGGCCCGAGGAACTTCCAGAACTCGTCGTGCCCGCGACGGCTCGAATCGACGGCCTGCTCGTGCGTGTCCCCGACGCGTACCGAAAGGACGAGCATGCGGTTCTCGTGCGGCTGGAGTTCGATGCCGTGCTCTTCTGCGTAGATCTCGCCGTAGCGCTCCCAGAACGTGGCGATGAACCGGTGGTTCTGCAGCCAGAACACGGCGTTGTGGCCCCACTTCGGTACCACCTCGAGCGTCGGCGGGCTCGTCACCGGCTGCCAGATCTCGTACGGGTACAGGGGGCGGGGGAGCAACGTCAGGTTCTGCACGGTCCCGCCCCGATCCGGGATGCCGGCCGGGGGCAGCTGGAAGTACGTGCCGTCGTGTGAGAACGTCTCGTTGTCGAGCGCCTTTTTGATGATCTGCATCGATT
>CBDTYK010000159.1:0-4607 GCA_965364595.1 uncultured bacterium | reverse complement strand
CAGCCTTCGAGCACATCGACCGAGTCGCTCTCATCGGCGGCGGCCGAGAGCGTTCGCTGGACCTCGGCTCCGGTTGCGTCGCCATCGGCATGCACGATCCGCCGTCGCTGATGGCCGGCTTCCCGACCGAGTTTGAGCTCGCCCTGGTCATCGAGATCGAACTGCGCTCCGAGCTCGATCAGCCGTTCGATCGCCTTTGATCCCCCGGATGTCAGCACCTCGACCGCACGCTGGACGGCGATGCCACCGCTGACGGTCATCGTGTCGCTTGCGTGGAGCTCGGCGGTGTCGTCCTGCCCGACAGCAGCGGCGATCCCGCCTTGCGCCCAGCCCGTGGAGCCGAGCGAGCCGACGGTCAGGACGGTCGCCTTGGGCAAGCCGAGAGCGACGGAGAGGCCGGCGACACCGGATCCGATGACGACCGGGTCAGCGAGCTCGACCCGCTCGACGTTCACTTCTCGTGCCGTCCGACCTCGAGCATCCGTTCGACCGCCAGCCGCGCCCGGCCGGCGATGTCCTCGGGGATCTCGATCTGGTGGGTCATCGTCTCGAGCGAGTGCCGGATGCCCTCGAGCGTGATCCGCTTCATGTGCGGGCACAGATTGCAGGGGCGGACGAACTCCGTCTCAGGCGTTTCGAGGGCGACGTTGTCGGCCATGGAGCACTCGGTGATCATCATCACGCGGTCGGGACGGTGTTCGCTCACCCAGTTGATGATCCCGTTCGTCGACCCGACATAGTCGGCTTCGGCGAGCACGTCCGGAGGGCATTCGGGATGGGCAATCACCGCCACGCCACCCAGGCCGTCGCGATGCTGCCTGATCTCCTCGCCCGTGAACCGCTCGTGCACCATGCAGGCACCGTCCCACAGAATCAGTTCGACATCGGTTTGGGTCGCCACATACTTGCCGAGGTACTGGTCCGGAAGGAAGATCACCCGGTCCACGCCCAACGACTCGACGACGGCGACGGCGTTCCCGCTGGTGCAGCAGATGTCGGTCTCGGCCTTCACGTCGGCTGATGTGTTCACGTAGGTGACGACGGGCACGCCCGGGTACTGCGCCTTGAGCGCCCGCACGTCTGCGCCGGTGATCCCGTCTGCGAGCGAGCAACCGGCACGTTTGTCGGGCAGCAGCACCGTCTTTGCGGGGTTCACCAGTTTGGCCGTTTCGGCCATGAAGTCGACGCCCGCCAGGACGATGACCTCTGCCTCGGTCTCTTTCGCCATGGCGGCGAGCTTGAGCGAGTCGCCGGTGAGGTCGGCCGCGAGCGCGAAGATGTCGGGTGTCATGTAGTTGTGGGCCGCGACGACCGCGTTGCGCTCCTTCTTCAGCCGATCGATGTCATCGAGGATCGGCTGCAGCGCCGCCCGCTCGGCCTCTGGCAGCACGCTGCCGCGCGGGGTGATCTCCAATGTGGTGGTCGCCACGGTGCTCCTACTTTTGCTCATACTGAGCATAATCATCCCCCTTCGGTTGTGCGTGATCAACCCGGAACGATTTCCTTTCGTGGGCCGCTCGTGTGCCGACAGGGTTCCGGTGAGCCCCGATATTCGCTTGTCGCCAGAGAAACGAAGGCTCTGTGCCGGAGGTATCCGGGGCGTGTTGCTGGGCTGTTTCTTCCCGGTCGGAGCCCTGCTGTTCCTGGCCGTAATCGGCGAACCGCTCGGCCACCCTGCCGAGTTGCACCGCCGCTACCCGCTCCTCTTCGTCATCGACCTCGCTCCATTCGTGCTCGGGGTGGCCGGCTGTTGGATCGGGGCGTTGCTCCATCGCACACGAGAGGCCGAGCGCGAGCAACGGAAGCTCGCAACGACACTCGCTCAGATCTGGAGCGAAGGTGCAGTCGCACAAGACGCCGACATCGAATCACTCATGCGAAACGGCTACCGGCGGACCGCAGCGGTCAGTCACGAGCTGAGAACGCCCCTGACCGCCATGATCGGGTTCCTCGACCTCGTCGAGGAGGAAGTCGACCACGGAGCCGCATCCCTCTACCTGGGTGAGATCAGAACGAGCTGCGGCTTCATGCTCGGCTTGATCAATGAGTACCTGGAGGCCGAGCGATCCGTTGCCGGGGTGTTCAAAGTCGAACCAGAGCCTGTCCACCTCGAACCGGCGATCGAGTCCGTCATCCGGCTGCTCGCCCCTGTTGCTCACCAACGCTCGCTCACGCTCAGCTTCGAATCGACAGGCGACCACGTCGTCATGGCCGACCCGCGCCGCCTCCAACAGGTCCTGACGAATCTGATCGCCAATGCGCTGAACTACACGCCGGAGGGCGGCGTCACCCTGTCGACTTCCCGACGGGATGGCGAGGCGTTCGTCGAGATCACCGACACCGGCGTGGGAATGACCGAGAGCGAGACAGCCCGGCTCTTCGCTCCCTTCCAGCGTGGTGAGCCGGGCCACACCTCTGGTACGGGTCTGGGGCTGAGCCTTGCGCGATCGATGATGGAAGCCATGGACGGAAGCGTGTCGGCGCGTTCGGATGGACCAGGCCGAGGAACGACGATGACACTCACGCTCCCACTGGACAACGAGCCGGCGCTCTTGCCGGTTTGATCAGCCGAGGATCCCAACTCGCGGTCGTTCCGTCAGAACGCTCCGGCGGAATCGGAAGAGCTCTGCCGGCCGACCGCCGGTCGTCGCATACCGACCGGTTCCTTCGACCAACCCGCCCCGCTCGACCTGTCGTCGGAAGTTCTGCGTGTGCTGGCTCTGACCGGCGAGCGCCTCGACAGTGCGCTGGAGGTGGGACAGCGTGAACGTCTCGGGCATGAGGTCGAAGACGAGCGGTCGATAGGTGAGCTTTCCCCTGACTCGGGAGAGGGCGGTCGCCGCAACCCGGCGATGATCGAGCGCCATCTGCTCACCGGTCACGGTCGGGCCGACGCTCTCGCTGTGATCGACGAACCACTCAGGTACCAGGTGCGCCTCGTACAGCAACTCATATCGGTCGAGCGCACGAACCCCGTCCCATGGGGTCTCGGCCATCCCGAAGGCGATCTGCACGCGTTGCGCTCGGTAGGCATCTGCTCCGGCCCACTCCCCGATCATGGCCTGCACCTCACGGTCGGCGTCGGGTGCACGCATGTCCTCCCAGGGAAACAGGTGGTACCAGTCGACCCATCGGCCGGTGGTGGACGCCTCCCTCGTGAGCACCAGATACCCGACGCCGAGCGCCCGCTCCCCTGCCGCCGCCTCGGGGCTCGAGCGGTCGAGATCCCCGAACGTGTACAGCTGTTCGAGATACTCGACCTCGAAGCCCGCCTGCTGGTCGATGACTCGCCGCATCGCCAGGTCGAGGCTGGCATCGCCGGAAACGTCGAGTGAACCGGACGGGAGCATGGGGCCATCCGAAGAGTCCACCGTGAGGATCCGCGGCCGGTCGTCGGTTACGGCGACGATGACAGCCTCGAGCGAAACCGAGACGCCGCCGGTCATTGCACAGGCCTGAACCGGGTTCCGCCGATCGTGAGGTCGGCCTCGAGGCCTTCGATCTCGATCCAACCCACCCGTGGCCGTCGTACGTCGGCGTCGACGAGTCTGACGACACCACCCGGCCAGAAGTGATCGGTGTGATCGGGACCGAACTCGGGTTCCGAACCCAGGATCTCGTGATGGAACCGATCGCCTGTTGGACGATCAGAGGTTTCGATGGTCACTCGCCTCATCGTCGTGGCCTCACCGGCGACCACCACGCCAAGATCCCACCACGGTTCACCGTCGTACAGCCAGACGGCGTCGGGCAGCCCTTCGAGCCACTCGCTCATGGGAGGTTCAGGCACGTTGGTCTGGGCGATCTGGATGACCGTCCCGTGCGCCTGGGCCGGGTGGATGAACATCTCCTGCCAGCCTGGGTATCGGAAGTCGATCCCGACGGGCTCGACGCCGAGCGCTCGCAGCCGAGCGAGCTCGGCCTCGATGTCGTCGACCTTGAACGTGATGTGGTGGGGCCGGTCGCCTCCCGCCGCGAGGAATCGCTCGAGGAAGTCGTTGTGCTCGGTGTCGGCTGGTTCGAGCAGTTCGATGGTCATCCCCTCGTCGCCTCGACCGATCCGGATCTGCATCGCCCGGAACCCGCTCTTCGGAGGTGCACCACCACTGATCACCAAGCCTCCGAGCTGCCCGGTCAGCGCAGCCAGCGCCTCCCGATGGTCACGAACTCCGATCGCTACATGGTCGAGCTTCATCTTGAAAGTTCACAGTTGACAGTCGACAGTTCACGGTTCCCCGAAGCAGCCGCATGGGCCACCTCGTTCACGAACTGTGAACTGTGAACCGTGAACTCCAGACCCGGCAACAGCGACCTCGCTCCGACTCTCGCCGGCAACCGCCTACATCCTCGCGATCATGGCGTCGCCGAAGGCGGAGGTCTTGACCTCGGTGGCGCCCTCCATCAGTCGCGCGAAGTCGTAGGTCACGATCTTGTCGCCGATGGTGGCTTCGAGGCTGTCGATGATCAGATCGGCAGCTTCGGTCCATCCGAGGTAACGGAACATCATCTCGCCCGAGAGGATCACCGATCCGGGATTCACCTTGTCCTGACCGGCGTACTTCGGCGCCGTGCCGTGGGTGGCCTCGAAAAGGGCGCACCGGTCTCCG
>CBDTYK010000158.1:0-4610 GCA_965364595.1 uncultured bacterium | reverse complement strand
TCCCCTTCCGTACAGCTGCAGTGAGGTCTCACTCGTACGGGAGGTCACGATGGTGTCGGCGAGGTAGGTCTGACTCGTGGAATACAGCAGGGCGGTTCGCACACCGGACACGCTAGATGCGGCCGAGATCGACTGCCGACCCTGCCGCCCTGGTCTCCGTTCTCCGAAGGGGCTCAGGCTCGCGTCTTGCGGAGAATCGGATCGATGGCGGCGAGCAGCTTGTCAGCGGCGTTCAGAACGACGCCTGACGCGCCGGGGCTCTTCGAGTCGACCAGGTTTCCCATCACCTGAAGGGTGATGTTGGCGATCGCCTGGGTACCGACTGCGAGCCGCAGTCCGGTATTGAGGATCCACGGGTGCCCGATGAGGAAGGAGAAGCGGCGCCCGGTCCGGAGGAAGCTGTCGAACAACTCACCGACCTCGATGTCATATCGCTCGGGCGCGGTCGAGGGATCCTCGAGGAACAGGTCGGCGGCGAGCATCCCCGATTCCAGCCCGTAGTCGATGCCTTCGCCGTTCATCGGGTTGACCAGCCCCGCAGCATCGCCGATCGCAACCCAGCCGGGCCCGTGCCGGTTGACCGCGCTCATGGGCAGCCGCCACGCTCGCGGCTTTTCGAGATACGGACCGAGTTGCCACGATTCGTCGACCTGGGAGTGATAGAGATCCAGCAGGGTGTTGAGATTCAGATTCTTGAACCCCTTCATCGTCGAAAGCGCACCCACCCCGATGTTCACGGTGCCGTCGCCTGCAGGGAAGAGCCAGCCGTACCCGGGGACGGAGTTGCCGTTGTGATCGCGCATCGTGAGTGTCGCTTCGAGATGCTTCGAGGCGTGACGAGGTGACTCGACATACGAGCGGATCGCGAGGCCGTACGGCTCGCCCTCGACACGGGTCGCGCCGAGCATACGGGCGACCTTCCCAGGGGCGCCCGTGGCGGCAACGACCATCCCGGCGTTCCATCGCTCCCCCCCGGCGTCCACGCCGGTCACCCGATCATCCTCGATGACGGGCAAGGCCTCGGTCTCCCAGACGATCTCCGCTCCAGCCTCATCGGCCGCGTCGATCAGCGCCTTGTCGAGCCTGCGCCGGGGCCACACCGCTCCGTGGCCGGGGAAACGCGAGGTGCCCGGCCACTGCAGCTCCCGGACCGTCTTGTTCGCGATCATCCGAAGCCCCTCGATGTGATGGGCGTCGGACATGTCGATCTTCAGCTCGTTGAGCGCACCGACTGCACGAGGTGTGAGTCCGTCACCACAGACCTTGTCGCGGCCGTATGGGGCCTTGTCGAACACGACGACGCTCGCCCCCGAGCGTGCGGCCCGGATTGCGGTTGCGGCACCGGCCGGACCGGCTCCGATGACGGCGATATCTACGTTCTTCACACTGCCATGGTGCCCGATCTGGGTCGGAATCGGTATTCGGCAGGCCGGCGAACCGGGAGCTCACCAGCCTCGCAGCTGCAGCAGGTGCTCGACGAGCGGAACCGTCGGCATCGAGGCAACGGCATGGGTCGGAAACCACCCGGCGTCGGCGGTGCTGCCGTCGACCTCGATCACCCTCGGTTCACCCTGCGCCTCGACTTCGAACACCATCTGAATGACGTGCAGTTGAGGACGCGGAAGATACGACATGACGTCCAGCACGCCCCCGATCTCAGGCGTGAGCCCCGTCTCCTCATAGAACTCCCGGCGGAGCGTCTGGTGCGGGCTCTCACCGAACTCCATTCCACCGCCCGGCAGCGTCCAGCGACCCACATCGCGATCGCGAGCAGAGAGCTGCGTGAGCAACAGATGGTCGCGATGCACTGCGACGCCATAGACCCCGATGCGCAAGCGCTGCTCCATACGACGAGGGTATTCGATCGCGTGTGCCGGAATACCCGGACCGGTGCGCGTCTATCGTTCCGGCGTGCCAGGCTCTCGCTCCTCGTCGTCGCTCGCCGGGATGACACTCGACGGAATCGACCACGAAACGGTGTCATATCCGGCGGGTGAGCGCATATTCGATGAGGGCGAACGCACCGATCACGTCGAGGTCATCACAGCCGGTAGCGCCATCGTCATCGCAGGCAGCACCCAATTCGTCCTCGCCGAACTCGGTCCCGGTGATGTCATCGGTGAGGTATCGGCGCTCGCAGGCGGCGACCGCGTCGCCACGGTCGTGGCCTCGACCGACCTGTCGGCACATCGACTGACCCGACCCGCCTTCGAACAGCTACTCGCAGCCAATCCCGACTTCGCCGATGGCGTCATGGCACAGGCGACCGAACGCCTCGACCGCCGTCACATGCTGGCGTTCCTCGAACGTCTCCTCGGCCATCTCGAGACGCACGTCATCGCCGACTTCGAGCAGGCGATGGAATGGATCACGCTTCGGGCAGGCGATGTTCTCTACGAGATCGGCGACACCGCCGATGCCGGATACTTCCTCATTGCGGGGCGACTACAGGAATGGGGCCCCGACATCGACGGCGAGATGAGCCTCACTCGGGAGATCACAAGAGACGAGATCGTGGGTGAGACCGGCCTGTTCCGAGGCGAATCTCGGCCGAGCCGCATCGTTGCGGCGAGAGACAGTCGTCTGGTACGGATTCCCGTCGAACGATTCCTCTGGCTGGTGAACCAGCATCCCGCTGCCTTCGTCCCGGTGCTCGCCAGCCTCGCTCGACGAGCGCCTGATCGACGCCAGACCCACCGCCAGCGAACGATTGCGGTCTGTGTCACAGCAGACATCGACAGCCGGCTGTTCAACTCGCAGCTGATCGACTCGATCGAGGCGTTCGGCTCGACAGGTCACCTCTGGGCAGCGCGCATAGACGCCATCCTCGGACGAGAGGGCGTCGCCCAGGCCAAACACGGAGACCCCGGAGACAGCCGTGTCGCCGAACTGGTCCACGAGACCGAGCTCGAACACACGTATCTCGTGTGCGAAGGCGACCGGACGGCATCGGAGTGGACGATGCGAGCTGCCCGACAGGCCGACTACGCGGTCGCCGTCGTCGACCCGAATCCCGACGCCGCCGCCGTCGACACCATCACTCGGTTCTTCTCGGCAGCCTCTGGCCAGGCGACGAAGGTCGTGGTCGTATTGCACCCGATCCAGACAGAACGGCCAACCGGAACACGGGTGACGGTTCAAGCGTGGGAGCCTGATCAGATCGTCCACGTCCGGAAGGGGTCCAGCTCGGATCTGTCCCGCCTGGGTCGCATCCTGGCCGGCTTCGCATCGGCGCTCGTCCTCGGCGGGGGTGGTGCCCGCGGGTTCGCCCACCTGGGCGTCCGACGAGCCATGCACGAGCTGGGAATCCCGGTCGACCTCATCGGCGGGAGCTCGATCGGTTCCCCGCTGGGTGCGCTGATGGCGATGGACACACCTGTGGACCAACTCCCCGAGTTCGTCCACGAACGCTTCTCGGGGATCGTCGACTACACGATCCCTGTCGTCTCGCTTGCCAAAGGAGAGCGACTGACAAACACCATCGTCGGGCACATGGGGTCTTGGGAGATCGAAGACCTGTGGAGACCGTTCTTCTGTATGTCGACGAATCTGACCCAGGCGACGGAGGTCATCCATGACACCGGCAACCTCGCTCGTGCCATCCAGGCGAGCGTCGCCATTCCCGGTGTGTTCCCGCCGGTCGCGTTCGGCGAAGACCTGCACGTCGATGCCGGGATTCTCAACAACCTCCCTGGCGACGTCATGCGGCGTCGCCATCCGACGTCGACGATCATCGGCGTGGACGTTGCGCCCCCGCGGGGACCGCGAGCAAAAGGCGATCCGAGCCTGTCCGTCTCGGGCTGGCAAGCGCTACGCACGATGGCCTCGAGATCCACGAACGAGCACCCCGGCCTCGCCACGATGCTGATGCGCACGATGATCACAGCGTCGGTGCGGCAGCGGAAGCGCAGCGTGGATCGTGGCGACATCGACCTCTATCTCGATCTCGACCTCCGCGGGGTCTCGCTGCTCGATTTCGATGCTGCGATGGAGGTGGCACCGCAGGGATACGAGGCAGCGATGCCCCGACTCGAGGCGTGGCTCACGGAACGAGAGCAGACCTGAGATGTGGCTGCTGACGGCGCTGGACGTCAAGTACCGAGCAGTGAGGTTCGCTGTCGTCACCATCGGGACGGCGCTCGTCTTCACGCTGCTGTTCCTGATGACCGGGCTGATCGAGCAGTTCAACCAGGAACCGTTCCTCATGGTCGAGCAGGTGAGCAACGACAACTGGGTGGTGCCCGAAGGCTCGTCGGGGCCGTTCACCTCGTCACAGGTGCTCCGGCTCGATCAGGTGCAGGCGCTCGGGCCTCGAGGGTCGGTCGTCGTGGCGCGCGGGACCACGGAGATCGAAGGCGTTTCCAGCGAGGCGGTCGTCGTCGGCCTCGGCGCCGAGACCTTCAGCGGCCTGCCGATTGTGGCGGGCCGAATCCCCGACGGAGAGATGGGGGCAGTCGTCGACGACACCACCGGCCTCGAGATCGGGGATCGATTCAATCTGGCAGGCTCTTCGTTCCTGGTCATGGGTTTGACGACCGACACGACACTGCTCGCCGGACAACCGGCGGTCTTCATCCGGATCTCGGATGCACGGTTCGTGATGTTCGAAG
>CBDTYK010000157.1:0-4615 GCA_965364595.1 uncultured bacterium | reverse complement strand
ACTTCGAGCGACTATATGCGGTGTCGGCGACGCTCGCCGGCGCCGAGTCGCTGACCGAGGGCCTTCCGCAGATCGTCGGGACCATCTGCACCTACCTCGACGCCCAGATCGGTGTGGTGTTCCTCTACCAACCCGACGATCACTCGCTGAAGATCATGTCCCCCATGTGGGTCAACGGGCACACCCTCGACGTCGGGGATCTGAAGATCCGAGTGACGAGCGGCGGGATCATCCCTCAGGTCTTTCGGTCCGGGAAGGCGCTCCATCTCGAGGACATCGACGGCAATCCCGACAAGTTCGGTGTCGTCGGCGAACTCGGGATGGGTGAGGCGTTGATCGCCCCGCTCCGGGTGGAAGGCTTCAACGTCGGGGTCATCGCGATCGGGGATCCGGTGGTGGGGTCGTTCGACGCCGACCAGATCGGGGACCTGGCGTCGCTGGCGGCACCGGCTGCACTCGTGCTTTCACAGCTCGGGCGGTACGAGGCAGCCGCAGAGATGACCAAGCGGATGCAGGAAGTGGCCCAGATGAAGACGGACTTCGTCTCGGTCGTCTCCCATGAACTCCGCACGCCACTCACGTCCATCATCGGCTCCCTCGACACGGTGATCCGACCCGAGCTCAGCAAGGAGGCATCCCTCGACCTGATCGACTCGGCCAGGCGACAGGCGGGACGCCTGCAACGTCTCATCGAAGACCTCCTGATGGTGTCGCGCATCGACCGCCAGTCGGTGCCGGTCGCCCCCGAGCAGATCAAGCTGCTGCCCTATCTCCATGATGTCACCGACACGGTGAAGCTCGACGGCCTGACCATCTCGGTCGAGCCGTCCGACCTGGTGATCAGCGCCGACCCCGACCACCTGGGACGGGTGTTCATCAACCTGGTCGAGAACGCCCGCAAGTATGCGCCCGGCTCCCCCGTCGAAATCGTGGCACGGGCGGTTCGGTCGAGAGTCGACATCGACGTCGTCGACCACGGTGAAGGCATCAGCCTCGATCAGCAGGCGCGCATCTTCGACAGGTTCACGCAGATCGAGCGGAGCGACACCAGAACCCGCGGCGGAACAGGACTCGGTCTGTCGATCGTCAAAGGCCTCGTCGAAGCCATGGGTGGTCAGGTGTCGGTGGGAGACACGCCGGGTGGCGGGGCGACGTTCACGGTCTCGCTCCCGCCGGCCACGATCGACGAGGAGTTCAGTCCTCGCTCTTTCTGACGCCGGCCGCCTGAGAGTGGAAGCCGGCGTCGACGTGCACGATCTCACCGGTGGTCTTCGAGGTCCAATCCGACAGCAGCACGCACACCATCTGTGCCACGGGTGTCGGGTCGGTCTGATCCCACGACAGCGGCGCACGCTCGTTCCAGGCGTCGTCGAAGATCTGGAAGTTGGGGATCGACTTCGCCGCGACCGTGCCGAGCGGGCCGGCCGCAACGGCGTTCACCCGAATGTTCTTGGGTCCGAGATCCCGGGCGAGGTAGCGGGTGATCGACTGGAGCGCGGATTTGGCGACACCCATCCAGTCGTACGCCGGCCATGCCTGGCTGTTGTCGAAGTCGAGCGTGACGAGCGCTCCACCACCACGCTTCTCCATCAAGCCCATCAGGGCGACCGCAAGGGTCTTGTATGAGAAGGCCGAGGTCATGAAGGCGGTCTGTGCCGACTCGGGCGGCGTGTTCAGGAAGTTCCCACCGAGAGCATCCTCGGGCGCGAACGCGATTGCGTGGAGTGCCCCGTCGACCCCACCCCAGCGCGCGTCGAGGTCGGCGACGAGCGCTTCGACGTGGTCAGGATTGTTGATGTCGAGCTCGATGACATCGCACGGCTGGGGTAGGCGCTGGACGGACCGTTCGGTGAGCCGCATGCCACGTCCGAAGCCGGTGACGACGATCTCGGCCCCCTGCTCCTGGGCGATCCGGGCGGCATGCCAGGCGATCGAGCCGTCGGTGAGGACACCTGTGATGAGGAGCCGCTTGTCCTTGAGCAACATGGTCAACCTCCGAAGCTCTGACCGAAGTTCTGGATCCCGCGGATGCCGAGCCCCATCAGGAACAGACCCAACAGACCGTAGGACAGCGCAGCCCGCTTGGCGAGCTGCGCTCGATAGATGTAGGCGAACGAGAACGTGAAGAGGATGACGATGCCGTAGAACACGTGCTGATTTCCGGCCCATTCGGCGTCTTCGTTGACGTAGACCCACAGTCCCATCCCGACCTGAGTCAGCAACGCAATCGAGGCGATGGTGGCTCCGATCGCATATGACCGGCCGGGCTGACGCCTCATCACCGCCAACACGAGCCCCCACAGGCCGACGACGCCCATGATGATGACCGCAGTCCATCCGAATCGGCGGTGGGCAGCTCCGATCGCAGAGTCGTAGTCGGCGGGTCGCACCTGTGCGAGCGCAAGAACGAGCGAAGTGTGCATCGATCGGGAGCGTAGCCCGTTGTGAGGCCGATGCCCCTCGGCTACTCGAGCGGGACGAGCTGCCCGGATCGGAGATCGAGGACGAACTCCTGTTGGTCACGGGAGTCTGCGATCCAACGTGCGAGCGTCGAGCCTTCACTGCGCACGATCCACCAGACGTAGTCCTCGCCCTCGGCAGCCACGTAGTCCTCCATGGCGACCCGCGCGACCTCGACGGCGTCCTGCTCGGCCCCGTACGTGCCGAGCTTCTCCTCGATGATCGGCTGCCCCGGCGGATGCTTCAGATCCGTGAACTGCATGACTTCGAACAAGACTCTGCCTCCGACCTACATGTTACTCGGGAACGTCCTGGAGCGAAGTGTCAATCTCACTGTGCGTGGCACAGGTTTCGCGACTTCTTCACCCGTCGAGCACGTCGGCGTATCGCTGCCGGACGACCTTCTTGTCGAACTTGCCGGTGCCGGTCTTGGGGATCTCGTCGATGAAGATCACGCGGTCGGGGAGCCACCACTTGGCCACTCTGGGCCTGAGGTGTTCGATCAGATCGTCCTCGGAGACCTCGCTGTCCGTGCGAGCAACCACGAACGCCACCGGCCGCTCCTGCCACTTCTGGTGATTCACGCCGACCACGGTCGCCTCGACGACCTCGGGGTGCGCCATCAACGCGTTCTCGAGGTCGAGCGACGAGATCCACTCGCCGCCCGACTTGATGACATCCTTGGCGCGATCGGTGATCCGCACGTACCCCTCAGGGGTCACCTTGCAGACGTCGCCGGTCCGCAGCCAACCGTCCTGGAACGACGCCGGCGTCCGAGGATCGTTGTAGTACTCGGCAGCGACCCACGGCCCTCGAATCAGCAGCTCACCGAACGCCTCACCATCGTGAGGGAGCTCGTTGCCGTCTTCGTCGACGATCTTGATCTCCAACCCGGGGACGGGGGTGCCCTGCGTCTCCAGCACGTCGAGCTGGTCGTCCCAATCCCAGTCGAGCATGTGGGGCTTCAACAGTGACATTGTCGCGAGTGGGTTCGTCTCGGTCATGCCCCAGGCGTGGATCACGGTGATGTCGCGGTTCTCGTGATACCAGTCGATCATCGCTCGAGGAACGGCAGACCCGCCACATACGAACGACCGGATGGACGAGACGTCCGCCTCGGGGTGTTTCGCCAGGTACTCCTGGATCCCGATCCAGACGGTCGGGACGCCGGCGGAGATCGTCACGCCCTCTTCCTCGAACAGCCGGACCAGGCCCTCGGGGCTGAGGTCCGGGCCGGGGAAGGTGATCTTGGCGCCGCGCACCGTCGCCATGAAGGTGAACCCCCAGGCGGCTGCGTGGAACATCGGTACCACCGGCAGCACATTGTCGGACGCGGCGATGGGCAGATTGGCCAGGTTCGAGATCGTGTGGACATACGTGGATCGGTGGGTGTAGGCGACTCCCTTCGAGTTGCCGGTGGTGCCGGACGTGTAGCAGTACATGAGCGGATCACGCTCGCCGACGTCCGGCCATGTCCGCATCGGCTCGGCACGCGCCAGCAGGTCCTCGTAGGCGATGGCATTCGGCAGCGTGACCCCGTCGGTCGAGTCACCGAGGACCACGAAGGCTCTGACCGTCTCGAAGGCGTCTGCGACGGGGGCGATGAGATCGACGAGATCGGGGTCGACGAAGATGACGTGGTCCTCGCCGTGATTGACGATGTAGGTGAGTTGCTCGGGAAACAGGCGGATGTTCAACGTGTGACAGATCCGGCCGGAGTTCGCCGTGGCCCAGTAGAGCTCATGATGACGACGGTTGTTCCATGCGAAGGTCCCGACCGCGCCGCCATACGGAACGCCCAGCTCCGTTTCGAGCGCCGATGCCAGCCGGCGGACCCGATCGTCGACGGTGGCGTAGTCGGTTCGAAACACCGAGCCGTCGGCCTCGACCGACACGATTTCCGAGGTCGGGTACAGCCGGACGGCCTGGTCGTACAGCGTGGACATGCGCAGCGGGAAGTCGTCCATCATGTGCGGCATGGATGTCACTCCTGTTCGAGCAGCTTGCGTTTCTGTTCCGCGAACTCCTCGACCGTGAGGATTCCGCGGTCACGAAGGTCAGCGAGTTTGGCCAATTCGTCTGCCGTCGACGTCTTCGCGCCGCCGGTGTTGAGCAGCAGCTGCCGCTTCTCCCTGACCTGGTAGATCTGCGACTG
>CBDTYK010000156.1:0-4630 GCA_965364595.1 uncultured bacterium | reverse complement strand
TGCAATGGATGGTGATCGGTCTCGCCGTCGTACTCGGTGCCGTCCTGGTGCCGACGACGGTCGTTGCCGGTCAGGAAACCACGGGTTTGGTCACCGTGTTCGAATCGGGCGGTGTCAGCGAACGCACTGCCGCTGAGGTCACAGGCCTCGGAGGTCCGGTCTACGAACGTCATAGCGGGACGCTCAGGATGATGTCGGTCGCACGGGGCGGCGAGTCGATTCAGACCTTCCCTCCAGGCATGGGTGTGCCGATGAGCGTTGCGTCGTGGGACGCGGCGTCGGCCGATGCGCTGCTCGGTCGATCGCTGTCGGCACTGCTCGCGCGGGACGGGGTCGTGATGTCCGAGCGCAGCGCCGGGCTTCGTGGAGCAACGACCGGCGACACCGTCGTTCTCGAGGGCTGGAACGGAGCGCTGATCGAACTCGAGATCGTCGGTATCGCTCCGGACGTCGACCTGGGATGGTCGGAGCTCATCATGAACCGGACCGTTGCCGACTCGCTCGGGTTCACCCGCGTGTCACTCGTCGCCACCCCCGGTGACGGTGGTGATGCCGCGACGCTACGCAACCGACTCGACGATCTCCCGGTCCGGGTCAGTGGGCCTGATGACGACGTCGACCGGACCGACTTCGTGCTCCCGACCGTGATGGTGAAGGAGCGTTTCGGTGAATTCAGCTTCCGGCCGACGCGTGGCGATGCCATCGAGATCGACCCCGCGTGGGAGGACGCCAACATCGTGACGGTCGACATCGAACCGCTGGGGTTGTTCGAATGTCATCGACTCGTCGTGCCATACGTCCGTTCGGTGGTCGAGGATCTTCGCGCCAGCGGATTGCTGGCCGAGGTCGACCCCGGCGACTTCCAGCTCGCCGGCGGATGCTTCAATGCCCGGCTGATCCGGGGTGGAGACAAGGGGTTTGCGCTCTCACGCCACTCGTGGGGCATCGCCATCGACATCAACCCCTCGACGAACCGCTACGACGGCGACGTCAGTCTCTCGGAGGAGTTCGGACAGACGTTCCGGGACTGGGGCTTCTCCTGGGGAGCGGGATGGCTGAGGCCCGACGGGATGCACTTCGAGTGGGCACGGATCGGTGTGCCCGAAGCGAGGAATTGTTCGGCGTCGACGTTGGCGCCCTCCTCGATCCCGGGAGTCACCTGGTCCATCGTGGAACGAACCAGTCCGTGCCGCTGACAGCAGCACCGTTGACCAGGTTTGCGCGCGAACTCCGTGACGAAGGGATCCCACTTGGCCCAGGGGTCGCAACCGAACTTCTGCATGTCCTCGAACTGGTCGATGTCGCCAACGCCGAGGACGTCTACTGGGGCATGCGCGCAGTGACCGTCCGACAGCGCGAGCACGTTCCCATCTTCGATCGCGTGTTCGTGCGCTTCTTCGGCCGGGACGCCGAAGGGACGCTCATGGCTTTCAGTCCCGCCGAGGCCCGCGAGTGGCGCATCGAGGCCGAGGACGGAGCCGGCGAAGGTGATGGCGACGCCGTCGATGTCACCGTCACTGTCGGGGCTTCGAGTGTCGAGCGTCTCTCCGGCAAGGACTTCTCTGAACTGACACAGGAGGAGGAGCAGCGCATCAAGTCGATGATCGCCGAGATGGTCTGGGCTCCCGGCATCGCCGTGTCCCGGAGGCGCCGGCCCGCCCGATCCGGAGACGTTCCCGACATGCGCCGAACCCTTCGATCAGCCGTTGGCTCGGAGGCGGACGTGCTCAAGATCGCGACCACCCGCAGGCAACTGAGACGAAGGCCGGTCATCTTCATCGCCGACGTGTCCGGCTCGATGGAGCGGTACTCGGAGATGTTGCTCTACTTCGCCCACGCCGCGCGCAACCGTCTCGGTCGACTCGAAGCATTCGTCTTCTCGACCCGGATCACCCGGATCACCCGAGACCTGGAGCGGAGATCGCCGTCGGACGCGATCGCTCGCGTGTCCGAGTCGGTCCATGACTGGTCGGGCGGCACCAAGATCGGCGAGGCCATCGCCACCTTCAACCGCGACTGGTCGCGCAGGGTGTGTCGAGGGGGCCCGATCGTCATCGTCGTCTCGGACGGATGGGACCGTGGGGAGCCGGAGGTGCTCTCGGCGGCGATGGACCGGCTGTCCAGGTCGGTGAAACGGATCATCTGGGTGAATCCGCTCGCCGGACGCGAGGGATACCAGCCCGAGACCCGCGGGATGCAGGCTGCACTACCCCACGTCGACGACTTCCTCCCAGGTGGCAACTTCAACGACCTCCGCACGCTCGTCGGCCTTCTAGAGTCCGTTCCGGCTCGTTAGGAGGAGAGGTATGCGATCGGAGATCGAGACCCGTGACCGCTGGGTCGCCGAGGGCAAGTCCGTCGCCGTCGCCACCGTCATCAGGGTGAGCGGCAGCGCCCCTCGACCGGCCGGTGCCAAGTTCATCGTGAGCTCCGAGGGGGACATGGCCGGCTCGGTTTCGGGGGGATGTGTCGAGAATGACGTGTTCCTCCACGCTCAGCAGGTGATCGAGTCGGGCGAACCGAAGATCGTCGATTACGGCATCGCCGACGAGACCGCGTTCGAGGTCGGGCTCGCCTGTGGCGGCTCGATCTCCGTCCTGATCGAGCCCTGGTCGTGAGGGGGCGACCGTGAGCGAAGGCCCGGTGCTGGCAGCGGTGCGACATCTGGTCGACTCCGACCAGTTCGGCTGCCGGGTCGTCATGGTGTCGGGTCCGGACCAGTACGGCTCGGCTGTGATCGACGAGGACGGCGGCTACATCACGGGTCGCCTTCCTGAACGACTCGCAGGAAGCCTCGTGTCGGATGCGATCGCACTGATGTCGGTGGAGCGCACGACCACCGTCCGGTATGGCGACGAGGAGGCCTTCTTCGAGGTGATCGCGCCTCGACCCAAGCTGCTTGTGTTCGGCGCAGTGCACGTCGCCCAAACGCTGGTACCGATGGCGCAGTTGATGGGGTTCGAAGTGTCGGTGTCCGATGCCCGCCCGGCGTTCATCACCGCCGACCGGTTTCCCGATGCAGACGAGTTGCTGGCCGGATGGCCGGGTGATCTGGGTGATCGGCTGGTGTTCGACCGCCGGACGTTCGTGGTGATCCTGAGCCACGACGCCCGGTACGAGGACCCGTTGTGGCCGATGCTGTTGGACAGCCCCGTTCGCTACATCGGGGCGATGGGGAGTCGCAAGACCGCCGCCGCCCGGAGGGAGCGGCTACTCGCCGAGGGTTATCCGACCGAGGCCGTCGACCGGATCCATGGTCCCATCGGCATCGACATCGGGGCCGTCACGCCTTCGGAGATCGCTGTGTCGATTCTCGCTGAGCTCACGGCGTCGAGATACGGCTCGGGGTCCGACCTCGAACTGATCGGTCAAGTCCAGCGGCTCACGAAGTCCGAATACCTCTGACATCCGACTCTCGGCATCCCCCTACGCTGGTCGACATGATCGCCGCTCTCATTCTCGCCGCCGGTGGTTCGCGTCGTCTGGGACGACCGAAGCAGCTCGAGCCGTGGGGATCCACGACGCTGCTCGGTCACGTGATCGACCTCGTCGAGTCGTTTCCCGTCGATGAGACGTGGGTCGTCGTCGGAGCAGATCTCGACCGGGTCGTCAATGAGATCGGCCCCCGCCCGGTTGGGATCATCCAGAACCCCGACTGGGAAACCGGTCTGGCATCGTCGCTGCGCGTCGGTCTCGACGCCTTGACCCAGCTGTCGAAGGCCGACGGCGCGCTCGTGTTCCTGGGCGATCAACCGGTGGTCAGAGCAGACGTCGTGACGGCGCTCATCGAGAAGCACCGGCGCAGCAAGGCGATGGCCATCGTTCCCAAGTATCGGTACAGCCAAGGCAACCCGGTGCTGATCGACCGGGCTCTGTGGCCCCGGCTCATGTCGCTCGAAGGCGACCAGGGCGCCCAGCGCCTGCTTCAGGCACACTCGGAGTGGGTCGAAGAGGTCTGGTTCGATTCGCTTCCACCGAGGGACATCGACACCCAGGCCGATGTCGAAGAGTTGCGTCCTCGGCGAACGTGATTCGACGAATACCCCTGATTCTTCCTGGTTGCCCTCACTCCGGGTGCGCTATCTTCGGATGTCTGGCGGAGTAGAGGAGAGAACGTCATGGCGACCATCGGCGATGTCGAGGGCATCGACCCCAAGAGCGCCACACGGCTGCGCAAAGCCGGTGTCCGCACCACCGAGGGGTTGATCAAGGTCGCGGCGGCCTCGAAAGGTCGGAAGGCGCTGGCAGAGAAGACCGGGATCCCAGCTGCCACACTCCTCGGTTGGGTCAACCGGGCCGACCTGATGCGGATCAAAGGCGTGGGCGCCGAGTACGCCGATCTGCTCGAGACCGCCGGCTGCGACACCGTGAAGGAGTTGCGGCGGCGGAACCCGGTCAATCTCACCGCCGCCATGATCGAGGTCAACGAGAAGAAGCGCCTCGTCCGCCGTCTCCCCACCGAGGCGATGGTGATCGCTTGGGTCGAGCAAGCCAAGACGATGGACTCCGCCGTCAAGCACTGAAGGTTCAGGCCGGCCCCTCCACGCTGGATGCTTGCTGGCTGGCGCTCGCATTGCGCCTGATGTCAGCACTCGGCCCGGGGGCCTCGCGCTGGCGCCGAATGTGCTCC
>CBDTYK010000155.1:0-4654 GCA_965364595.1 uncultured bacterium | reverse complement strand
GGAGCAACCATCCGATACACATCCGAGGCAGTTGGTGTTGCTGTGGCCGTCGTGGCAGGAACCGTCGTGGCTGTCGTGGTGGCACCGGTCGGGGCGGTCGACGAGGTCGATGTTCCATCACCGGAGGTGCACCCGACGGCCGCGAGCGCAATCGACACGATGAGAATGCCACGACGCACTCGGGCAGCCTACGTCGGCGCGATGCCGCTGCTCCTATGCTCACCTCTTGAATCCTGTATCGATTGGCCGACCTGGGAGGCACGACCAAATGCGCAGCGATGGAAGGGATGAGATGACGACTCCAACGGCGGGGGACGTGGCGGAGTCGAACCCGAGTGCGGGCTCTGGCGCCGCTCAGATCTTGCGGCGATTCGGGCATTCGCTGCGGACGCCCCTCAACGAGATCGCCGGCACCGCCCGTCTGATGCTCGCCGAATCGCTGGAGTCCGAGGACCGCCGGAATCTCACTCGCATCGAAGATGCGGCCGACCAGATCCTCGACGTGCTCAACGATCTACTCGACGTGGCCGAACTCGAGGGCGGAGAGCTCTCCGTCCAGCGCGTTCCCTTCAGGCTTCCAGATGTGATTCGTGAGGCGATTCGGTCACAGCGAGCGCTTGCATCCGAGCGCGACATCGAACTCTCGGTTCATGGTCTTGGTGCGCTTCCCACCGACCTCGTGGGAGACGCTGGGAGGATCCGTCAGGTTCTGGGCCACATCGTCGCGGACTCGATTCGGGCGGCCTCGATCGGCCGAGTCCAGGTGGCTGCTCAGATGGTGGACCAGACCCCCGACAGCGCACGCGTCCGGTTCGGCGTGAGGCGTCCCACGCCGCTCACCCCCGAACAGTTCGATGACATCCTCCGGCCTCTCGCCGCCGAGGACGTGGCCGGTTCCCGAACAGACGGTCTCGGCCTCGTGATCGCCTCGAAGGTGATCGATGCACTCGGCGGCAGCCTCGCCGTGAATCCGGGCACCGGTGATCGGTTGTTGGAGTTCACGCTCGACTTCGACCGGGCGGAGATCGTCGAGGAGTCGGGCGACAACGAGCACGAGAACGATTGGGTCCTGGTGGTCGCCGACAACGCCGCCCACGGCGAGGACATCGTCACCGGTCTGAGAGTGGGCGGCTTCGAACCAACGCTGTACGAGTCGGTGGCCCTGGCCTCGACTGCCATCGCCCTGTCGGACGACAGCTCCTTCGTGCCGGCGGTGATCGTGCTGGCCCCGACCGACGATCCGTTCGAGGCTGCTGCTCGCGCCGTCGCCTCGCCGGTGCTGAGTCGCTCGCGACTCGTGCTCGTGGTTTCACATGGCGAGCGGGGTGACAGTGACGAGTGCATCCGGCTGGGGATCGACGGGTATTTCCCGCAGCCGGTCACGTCCGTGGACCTCATCGAGGGTGTTCGTCTGCTCTCGAAGCGCAAGGCCGACGGGCCGCTGGTGACCCGTCACTCGTTGCGCGAGCGTCGCAAGCAGCTCCACGTGCTGGTCGCAGACGATTCACCGACCGGACGGGCAGTCGTGATGCGCTCTCTCGAGCAACTGGGACACATCACATCCGGTGTCGCGAACGGTCGTGCTGCGCTCGACCTCGTGAGAACCCAGAACTTCGACGCGATCCTCATGGACATGGAGATGCCCGAGATG
The DNA here is from genome assembly GCA_965364595.1 of uncultured bacterium. GTDB lineage: Bacteria > Actinomycetota > Acidimicrobiia > Spongiisociales > ZC4RG35 > JAHEDH01. The sequence goes on along the minus strand of CBDTYK010000155.1, from coordinate 3,003 downwards.
AGCGGAGTCGAGGCAACGTCGGCGATTCGCGCTCTTCCTACGATCGCGGCACGCACGCCGATCATCGGCCTGTCGGCCCACGCCTTCTCGGCTGATCGCAAGGCGTGTCTCGATGCCGGCATGAACGACCATTTCACCAAACCCTTCCGGATCGAAGAGTTGCAGATGGCGATGGAGCGCATGACGCGATCCTGACACTGTGTCGAGAACGCCTCTATCCTGGCGCCGATGGCTCCGACAGATGCAGGCATGCGGGCATGGCGCGCCTTTCTGGAGGCACACGCCGCCATCTCGAAGACGATGGAGCGTGAGCTGCGGGAAGAGTGCGAGCTTCCCCTCTCGTGGTACGACGCGTTGGTTCAACTCCACGAAGCCGGAGGATCACTCAGAATGCACGAGCTGGCGGACCGCCTCCTCCTGAGTCGAAGCGCCACCACACGGTTCGCCGATCGCCTCGAGCGTGCCGGGCTCATCGAACGCCGATCGGCGGCTTCGGACCGCAGGGGGACCGTCGTGCTGCTGACGGCCGAGGGCAAGGCTGAACTCAAACGGACGGCACCGGTTCACATGAGGGGAATCGTCCAGCACTTCGTGGAGCGCTTCGACGGCGAGGAACTGGCCACGATCGAGAGACTGTTCAACCGGCTGGCGCCGGAACGCAGCTGACCTCAGTCGTCTTCGGCTGCAGCATGGGCTGCTGCAAGCTCTTCCTTCGCCTTCCGAACCCGCTCGCCGAGCCCGAATCGCGATGCAGGGCGCAAGTCGACCACGACGTTCATCGAATCCGCAAAGCCCGCGGGATCGTCAGGAGCGAAGGTGTTCTTGAGGTCGTCGAGTGTCACGTTGAAGCGGAATACGGTGAGCCGCTCGACGAGGACGTCTTCGAGCGCCCACGCGCCCACCCTCCGATTGCCCTGCATCAAACGCAGCCAATGCCCGTCGATGTGAAACGTCGCGGCAATGGCTTCGCCGCCGTCATGAGGGGACAGTCTCCCCGTGAAGCTCTTCATCGTCTCGCCCTTTGATTGCCCTTTCGACCGGGATTCCCCAGCCAGCCCACACTCATTCTTGCAGCGTGAGAAGCGAATACAAGGCCCCGTCGAACGTCACATCCACGGCATCGACATGGTGTTCCCCATCTGCGATGCCTGTTGGAACGACCAGGGAGTGGAGACGTCGTAGGATCATCGGATGGACGCGCTGAGATTCGTCACGGCAACGTCGCTGTTCGACGGTCACGATGCCTCGATCAACATCTTTCGCCGCTTGTTGCAGTCCCGAGGCGTGGAGGTCATCCACCTCGGCCACAACCGCGCCGTCGATGAGATCGTCGACGCCGCCATTGCCGAGGACGCTCACGCAGTCGCAGTGACCAGTTACCAGGGCGGCCACCTCGAGTTCTTCCGCTTTCTCAAGGAGCGCCTCGCCGCCGCGGGCGCAGACACGATCGCCGTGTTCGGTGGAGGGGGCGGCACGATTCTGCCTGCCGAGATCGAGACGCTTCGCCAGGAGGGGATTGCACACCTCTACTCACCTGACGATGGCCGCATGATGGGCCTCGGGGGCATGGTCGACGACATGATCGCCCGATCGACGCGACATGAGCGCGAACTCTCCTCGCAGACGACAGCCGCTCTGCACACCGGCGATCATCGGGCACTCGGCGTGGCGATCACCGCAGCCGAGAACCACGCCGAGAAATACTCCGACCTCATCGACTCGATGATCCAGGAGGCCGGGACGCTCGAGATCCCCGTGATCGGGATCACCGGCACCGGGGGGGCCGGCAAGTCGTCGCTCACCGATGAGCTGATCAGGCGACTCGTGCTCGGCGACCAGAAGAGGACGATCGCCGTCCTTTCGGTCGACCCGACCCGTCGGCGCAGTGGCGGGGCACTGCTGGGCGACCGAATCCGCATGAACGTGCTCCCGCATCCTCGGGTGTACATGCGGTCGATGGCCACGCGGGCGGCAAATGTCGCTGTCTCCGGAGCGCTGGAAGCTGCGATCGCCATGTGCAAGCTCGCCGGCTTCGACCTCGTCGTCGTCGAGACGTCCGGCATCGGCCAATCCGGATCGGAGATCGTCGATCTGGCGGATCGGTCGATCTACGTCATGACCCCCGAGTACGGGGCGGCGAGCCAACTCGAGAAGATCGACATGATCGACCTCGCCGACGCCGTCGTCATCAACAAGGCGGACAGGCAGGGCGCCGACGATGCGCTCAGAGACGTCAGGAAGCAGTTCCGCCGCAACCACAATCGGTTCGGCGCCGACGACACCGAATTGCCGGTGTTCAAGACCGTGGCGGCGCAGTTCAACGACCCTGGCACCACCGAGCTGTACCGACATGTCGTCACAGAGTTCCTCGGAGCGCAGGACCACGCCGACCTCGGTGAGTCGGCACCGTCGCGTGAGGTGGTTCCCACCGCCCGGAGACGGTATCTGTCAGAGATCGTCAGAGCGCTGAGTGAGGAACGGTCCGACATCGACACGCAAGCCGAGGCTGCCAGGCGATGGCAGCGCCATGTCGAGGTCGGCGAGGACGGCCTCGTCGACGACGAGACGGCCGCGGCGGTCCGCATGGCTGCCCGATCGGTGGAAGCGGCGCTCCCCGAGGACGTCCGCTCGGCACTGGCCGGATGGGACGCAGCGATCGACCGCTACCGAGCCGACACGCTCGAGTTCGAGGTGCGGAACCGGACCAGGTCGCTGCCGTTGGTCACGCACACGCTCTCCGGCTCACGGTTCCCGAAGGTGGCGGTTCCGACCTTCACCGACTGGGGTGATCGGATTCGTTGGCTGAGAAACGAGAACTTCCCCGGCTCCTACCCGTTCACTGCGGGCATCTATCCGCTGAAACGCTCCGACGAGGACCCCACCAGGATGTTTGCAGGGGAGGGGACCGCAGAACAGACCAACCGCCGGTTCCACTATCTCTCGGCCGACATGCCCGCCAAACGCCTCTCGACCGCCTTCGATTCGGTCACGCTCTATGGCGAA
>CBDTYK010000154.1:0-4664 GCA_965364595.1 uncultured bacterium | reverse complement strand
ATGATGATGGCGAAGAGAATGACCACGATTCCTGCGATGCGGCCCGTGAGCGACTGATTGGAGAGCAGGAATCTCGAGACCTGCGTCGCCCCCGCCCCCAGCGCAACGAACACGGCGGTGAACCCGAGTACGAAGAGCGTCGTCACCCGCAGCATCCGGCCACGTTTCGCCTCTCCCGATTGGATGTCGGCGATCGAGTATCCCGACATCAATCCGAGATAGCCGGGGACCAGGGGAAGCACGCACGGCGACAAAAACGCGATGATTCCGCCACCGAATGCGAAAAGGGCCTGTAGGGCGAAGCCGAGTTGTCCGAAGTCTTCCATCAGGAGTCTCCAACAGGATCAGCGTCCTTCATGTTCCCACAAACCGAGCGCCGAGTGACCGGCACGCGACCGACGGTGCCGTACCCTCCTGGGGTGTTCCGCCGAATCATCGACGCTCTGTTCCCCGTCGGGCGGTTCTCTCTGGAGGAGCGCCGGGTCGTCTTCATCATGTGGGCCGTCGGCATCGGACAGGGGTATGCCCAGTCGAACCTGTCGGCGACCATCCCGTTCACCAGGGTGGCGCTCGATCTGACCGAAGCGGAGATGAGCCTCATTCTGGCGGCAACGAGGCTCGCCGGGTTCGGCGCGCTGGCCTTCGCTGTGTGGGGTGACCGCCGCGGCCGCAAGATCCCCTTGATCGCTGCATTCATCGTGCTCATGGTCGCAGATTTCGCAACCGGGCTGTCAAACAGCGCGACCGTGTTCACCGTTTTGCAATCTCTCGTTCGGATCGCCGGGACGGCGCTGGGCACCTTGGCGGTCGTCCTCATCGCCGAGGAGGTGAGACCGCAGACGCGGGCGTTCGCCATCTCCCTCTACGGCGCCGGAGGCAGTTTCGGCGCCGGGCTCGGACTGCTGGTACTCCCAATCGCCGACCGATCAGACGGTTGGCGCATGGTGTTCACCCTGTCGGCGCTCGGGCTGGTCATCGTGCCGTTCCTGTTCCGCTCGCTGCACGAGAGCCCCATCTTCGAGATCGTCGACCAACCTGCGAAGCATCCGCTTCTGCGACTACTGCGAAGCCCATTCGCCCGGGTCTTCTGGGTCTCTGCGATCGCCGTGCTGCTGGCCAGCGCCTTCTCGGCGGTCGGCCTCGCGTTCTCGACCGAACGACTGGTGGACGATCTCGGATACACGACCACCGCCGCCGTGGCGATCAGCCTGGTCGGCGGCACACTGGGAGGGATCGGATTCTTCGTCGGGGGAAGGCTGGCGGACGTTGTCGGGCGGCGTGTGACGACGGTCCTGTCACTCGTTCTCGTCCTGGGCGGCGGCATCATGTTGTACTACGTGGAGTACCTGCCGTTGATCGTGTTGGCGATCGTCGCATCGACGTTCGGGAGCTTCGCCTTCGTGCCGGCTTCGGCGAGCCATCGGGCCGAACTGTTCCCGACTGAGTTCCGGACCTCGGGCGGAACCGCCGGTGCCTATCTGGCGATGGTGGGCAGCGCCGGTGGGCTCGGATTCGGTGCGGTCACGATCGACCGGATCGGGCTGTCGGCGACGGTCCTGGTCCTGGGCCTGGGCGTGATCGCGGCGATCGGACTCACGCTGCTGCTCCCCGAGACGATGGGTCAGGAACTCGACCACGTCGAGGCGGAGCGATAGAAGCCGGCGAGCACGGCGAGCCGGGCCACGATCATCGCGGTGATCGCCCACCACACTCCTGTCAGCCCCCACCCGTTGATGAGGGTGAGACCGAGCACGGACACGGTCGCAACGAACCCCGCGAACGTCGACCACACGAGCTTCTTGATGGCGAGGACCGCCAGGAACACGCCATCGAGGACGAAGACCAGCGCTGCGAGCGGCTGCATGCCCGCAGCGATCGGAATCACCTCGAGAATCCGGGCGCTGATCCCTGGATCGTCGGTGAATCCCGTCGACACGATCGATCCGACCGCCAGCAGCCCGGCGGTCAGCCCGAGCCCGACCACCCCGCCCCAACGGAGCAGCTGCGTCGACAGGGCCCTCGCTCCGGCATCATCGCCTCTCCCCGCCAACTCCGCCACGAGGGCCTGCGCGGCGATTGCCAGGGCGTCGATGACCATCGCCAGGAAGAACCAGATCTGGCTCACCACCTGGTGGGCCGCCACATCGAGTGTCCCGATCCTGGCCGCAACCGATGTGGCGACGCTCAGCGAGAGAACCAGCAGACCGGTCCGGAGGATCAGCACCGATCCGATCCCCAAGAAGGCCCGGAGCTCTTCCGCCCGGATCCTGGCGGTCGGCCAGGATTCTCGGCGTGCGATCCCAAGGAGCAGCCATCCGAAGACGGCCGCGCCGATCCACTGGGCGATCACCGTCGCCCACGCCGCTCCCGCCAAACCGAGGCCGAAACCGAACTCGAACATCAACAGCGGGTCGAGGGCGATGTTCAGCCCGTTGATGGCGAGCGTGACGAGGAGCGGCGTCCTGGTGTCCTGAAAGCCCCGGTAGGCACCATTGGCGGCAGTGATGATCAGGAGTGCGGGAAGCGCGAACGCTCGAATCGTGAGATAGGTGACGGCGTCGTCTGCGAAGTCGGAGCCGGCCCCCATCACGCCTACGAGGAATCGCGCACCGACCACCATTGCGACCGTGGACCCAACTCCGATCCCGACCGACAGGACGAGCGCCCGCTGCACGATTCGACCCGACTCTGCGATCTGCCCTCGCCCACGAGTTTGTGCCACCAACGGTGTGGTTGCGTATGCCAGGAAGTTGAACAGCGCGAACACGAACCCGAAGATCGCTGCGTCGACGCCCAACGCAGCCAGCGGACGAGCGCCGAGGCGGCCGACGAAGGCGGTGTCGACGAGTGAGAGGACCGGATCGGCTGCAAGTGAGCCGAGCGCCGGAATCGCCAACGCCAGGATCCGTCGCCGAGATACGGTCTCAGTCACCGTGCGTCGAGCAATCCGGGAATGCAGTCGGCATGGCCCTCACGTTCTCAGCGTCGGCGACCGCCCGACGGAGCCTCCATCTGTGATTCCACGCCACTAGAGGTTCTTGTCTTCGTATTCGCAGAGCTTGATCATCTCGCATTCGCTGCAGAGCGGTTTTCGGGCATCGCACGTGTCGCGACCGAATTGGATGAACCGCATCGAGATCCCCGCCCACAGCTCCGGCGGATACAGCGCCTTGAGATCCGTCTCGATCTTCACCGGGTCCGCATTCGAGACGAGTCCGAGGCGATTCGTCGTCCGCCTCACATGCGTGTCGACGGCGATCGCCGGCTTCCCGAAGGCCTCTGCCAGCACAACGCTGGCCGTCTTGCGACCAACACCTTTCAGCGTGACCAGTTGGTCGAGATCGTCGGGCACCTCGCCGTCGAACTTCTCTGTGAGATCCTGGGCGAGCGACACGATCGCCGATGCCTTCTGGCGATAGAAGCCGGTCGAGAAGACCAGTTCCTCGACGTGACTCAGTGGAGCGCCGGCGAGAGCCTCGGGCGAGGGATACGCCGCAAACAGGGCCGGTGCCACCTTGTTGACGTTCTCGTCCGTTGTCTGGGCGCTGAGCACGGTGACGACGAGCAGCTGCCATGGGCTCTCGTAGTCGAGTGCCGTTCCGATCTCGGGGTACCGCTTCAGGAGGCGGTTCCACACCGCCCTCGCCTTCCCCTTCTCCGCCCTGGTCGGCACCGACCCGTCAGCTCGTGTTCGTGGCATCGCCGACGCAGGCTATCGGTTGTCGTCGCCCCACACAGAGCGTGAAGGCGCCAGCCTGAACCCAGAGCGGGAGGCCAGACGTCTGTTCCCTGGATCGGCTGAAGGAGCATGCGGCAGCCCCGGCCGACCGGCGCCTGTTCTGGACTCGTGAATCCCGGCACACTCGAACTCACCTGTCCAGAAGTCGGCCGGCATCATCAGTGCGCGGGGCTGATCGCCTCGGCCTCCATCTCTTCGGCGGCGCCCTCACGGGCGAGAACGAGTTGGATCGCCACCATGATCAACGCGGCCCCGATCCAGCCGCTCATCGTGAGGCGCTCACCGATCAAGACCGCTGCCGCGAGGACGCCGAACACCGGCTCGGCGGTCAGCATGATCGCAGCCCGATCCGCACCCACCCGTGTCTGGGCCCAGACCTGGAGCAGGAATGCCAGTGCACTCACCCCGACGCCGGTCAAGATCAGCGAGGGCCACTCACGGTCGCTGGGGATCGGGAGACCCTCGAACCCGGCCGACAGCAGCAGCCCGCCGATCCCTGTCACAGCGAGTTGCACCGCTGTGAATGGGACGACCGGGTGGCGGTGCGCCGAGATGGACAGAAACACGATGTGTCCTGCGAAGCCCACTGCGCACATCAGGGTCAACAGGTCGCCGACACCGACGGTGAAGTCCTCGGTGACGGTCAGCAGGGCCATGCCGATCAGGGCGATCACCGAGGAGATCACGACCCACGAGCTCGGCGATCGCCGCCGCCACAACGCCCCGAGGAACGGCGTGAACACGACGTAGAGGCCGGTGATCAGGGCCGAGTTCGATGCGCCGGTCGTCACGAGCCCAGCAGTCTGGAACGCGAATCCGGCGAGCAGCCACAGCCCGGCGATACTGCCGTCGCGCCAGATCGCACGACTGCGAGGAAACGCGAGCACCAAGAGCACGGCGGCGCCGATGACGAATCTCCAACCCA